>CAJJCQ010000086.1 GCA_905182725.1 uncultured Candidatus Poseidoniales archaeon | reverse complement strand
GGGTGAAGCGATTCCAGAATCAGCATCCACCGCAGAATTGGCTCGGCAAATAAGAGGTTGGCAAGGACTTGGTGCGACCACTGAAAGTCTTGGCTATCCGGTTCGTTGGGTTCTTGGCGACCTTGCTGTGGATCGCTGGCTTGAGATGGCGAGTGATGGTACAGCCTCTCTTCTTGAGAGTATGCCGCAACCTGAGGGCTGGAAGAAAAACCGCATGCAACCATTAGCAACACGCCACACCGTACCTTCATGTGCATGGATGCTTGAATCCAAAGGCGGTGTTGGTAAGTTCAATCGTCTCAAAGCGGCTGAATTACGATTAACAGATGAGCAAAAAGCACAACTCTCGATGGGTCATGACATCACCACAGATGACGGAACCGCATTGAGTTCAGACGATTTTCGCGGCGAGGAGCGCCCTACTACGCGCATGGTTGTCTCAGGTGATACCTCTGAAATGGCAGAATCATTGACCGCGCTTTCTGGAGTCGATGTGCTGGTGCACGAATCGACGTTCTTAGCGGACGCTCAACAATGGGCAGATGAATTTCTCCATAGCACAAGTACCGGGGCTGCTCGTACTGCGTTGGCTTGCAATGCTCGACATCTTGTCTTGACTCATTTCAGTGCTCGGCTTAAGGATGCAGAAATCCCACTTTCTGAAGCTAAGAACGAAATCGATGCACGTGACGTGTCAGTTACAGCAGCTGTCGACGGTGACCGAATAAAAATCTCAGACTCAGGTTCTATCAGCCATTTGGTTTGGACCGGTGATGGCTGGTCCTCTTGAGCAAACGGCCACATCATTGAAGTGGATAACGGCTGACAGCGATATATGCGTTCCTCTCTTTTCGTTGCGTTGCTTCTCTGTGTGATGCTGATTCCAGCCTCATCTTTGGCTACGGAAGGCCGTGCTGAACCGAATTGTTTGAACGATACGCCTGCAAGTTTTTCAAGTTCTACCGTGATTGGGAACAATGCATGTATCAAAGTCAATCTTGGAACCTTAACGCCTGGTGATGTCTTCGATCTTTCAATTATTGTGAGTGAAGGTGAACTTGATGTGTTGGTTTTTGACCAGAATTCAATACAACCTTACGACCTTGGTCAATCGTATCGCAGTTCCTTTGAACAGATACCATCGACTGAATCGGCGCTTGGAAGTTATCAATTTCATTGGCAAGTCCCAGCCTCAATCAATGCCAAAACATGGTATATTGTCTTCGATAATACTGCTCACTCAGGTGACCAAGGAATGGGTGACCAAGGTGGGGTCGATAGCAGAGCCAGTCTCACAGTTACTCCAATTGTTGAATCGTATTGGACTCCATTCCACAATCTCATTGCTCTGGAAAACGATTCATCACAAACTCTTCTTTCAGGTGATGATTTACGCCTTGATGCAGGTACCAGTGTTGTGGTTTCGGCATGGTCTATGGAAGGAAATGGAGATGTTTATCTGCAAACACGTGGCATGAATAACCTCTACACTTCTGGCGGAGTTGGTTCACTTTTCATCACTGGAGCATCGTTGCAATCGGTCGAAGGTTCCGGTTCTTTTTCTTGGATTGTTCCCAATGAATTGGATGGAGAAGAATTGATTGTGATTGCAGATAATACTGACACTCCAGTGGGCGGGGCAGATGGAAGCAGTGCCGTTCGAATGACGGTTCGTGTTGAACTGGCTCCTCAATTGAATCCAATCATCGCGGACAATGGAAACAGCAGTACTGTCATCGGTAGTGCGATTACTTTAGATGCCTACTCGACTCCAAATCGTCTTGGTCAAATCGCTTCTGCTTCATGGGATTTTGATGCGGCAGTTGATGCTGATAATGATGGAGATTCATCCAATGATATGGATGCAAGTGGTTGGGATGCGTTGGCACTTTGGAGTACCCCAGGTGATCGCACAGTCACGTTAACAGTAACTTCACCCACGGGTTCATCCGCTTCGACAACTTCGATAATTTCTGTACTCGACGTGGTTAATCCAATCGCACGTATTGGAGGTAATGGCCAACCCATAAGCAGTGGATGGAAACTGATTTCTGAAGAATCCATTCTCCTCAATTGTGCAGGAAGTACCGACGACCATACAGTAAGCACATGCGCATGGAACTTGGATGGTAATCCCTATGGACAAAACAATACCGTTTCCTTTTCATGGACCGATATTGGGACGCACATAGTCACCTTAACAGTAAGCGATGCCTCTGGTAATTCCAACAGTATTTCGACCACACTGGTCGTCACTGATACCAGTCTTCCAATCTTGGATCAATTGACGCTCAATGTCCTTCCTTCAGGTGGGCTTGTGAATGAAGCCATTACCTGTACTGCACAAGCCTCAGACCCGTATGACCCGTCTAATTCCTTACGCTATCACTGGGACCTCAACCCAAAGGTGGATTCTGACGGTAACGGTAATGCTCGTGATGATGCTGACCAAACGGGTTTGTCAACGGATTTGGAATTCAAGAGTCCAGGCAGTTATGACATTGTATTGACTGTCTTTGACCAGTCCAACAACTCTGACAGCCATGCCTTCACACTCAGCATCGAATCACTCCCTGCTAAGGGGAGTATTGCAGGAATTCTGTTAGTTGTTCTGTTCATTGGAACGCTCACTATGGGTGTTGCACTTCTTGGGCACCGGCGTTGGCAAAATGGAATTGCGAAAGAGTTACTCATTGGAAGAGGATTGAACGAGATTGAAGCTGAAGCGCACATGGCAACGGTTGCAAGTACTCGCAAAATCCCATTGTTTTCCTCTGCGATTGTTCTTGCCGGACTCGATGTAGGCGAAGTACAGTCGACTTCATCAAAAGCCGAAGATCAAAAGGCTGCTGAAATGGCTGCAATCTACGGTACGCAATCGACTGAACAGGTCTCCCAAACAAGCAGTTTTGCTCCACCTGTTCTCACTCAACAAACGATCTCACAAGGCAGTCAAGCAGCAGCGGCAGATGCCATGGCGCTGTTCAATGATGAAGCACCATCACCTTCGCCAGAACCCGTAACTCAAACAACCCAAACTCCCGAAGGTATTGACGAACTGTATCCGACTGCTCCAGTCCAAACGATTGTCAAGAGTGGAGGAGTTGCACTCCCTGAAGGTATGGCGACTTCAAAGCCAGTGCCCGAATTGACTCAACCAACCACAACGCCTGAACCTGTTCCGAAGCAAGTAACGTGTCAAGGTTGTTCCACAGTATTCACCATTCGAATCCCGGGAGGGGCAAATGCCGTTGTTGTTGCCTGTCCTTCATGTTCTCTGGATGTTACCGTAACCGTTTGAAATCCCGCCCAGAGGGCCGTATTACAAATATCGGTTTTTACTACGCAAGAAAGGGATGGGTTCTCATAGTGGGAATTCATGCTACTTGTATGGTAGAGAGCCAACCGCGTCTTATTCGTGTTGGTTTGCCACAAAGTTCAGACCCTCGTCGAATGGCTGTAGCCTTGATATTCTTGATGTTCATCTCACTGGCGCAACCGGTCAGTGCTGACCTTTCAGTTTCTCGTAATGATTTTGGTGTCCTCGATGAACTGGACGAAATATTGTCAACACGTACGGATAATGGTGAAGCGATCGTTGCTGCACAAGGGGCTGTTGATGCCCTGAATGCAGTGGACCTTGCTCAACGGCCAGTCGACTCAACAGACCCTTTGTCTCAAGCAAGCAGTTACCTCGACAGTTTGGAATTAAGAGATTCTTCTCCTTTTGTCGCCGATCATCCTCGTCCGTATGAATTCCTCATGGATTCTTCGACTCAACCTGACGGTTGGCCTTACAATTTGTTTGAAACGTTATTTTCGGTCGAATCGTTGGGCTTAACCGACCCCTTAGCAATCGGAATCAACACCTATGCCGTCTATGTCAATTTCACTTCAAGAGATGGCGGCCCGTCGCATGAAGCATGGGTCGAGGGTACTTTTACCGGAGAAATCTTGGTCGGAACTGACCTTGTTTTGTTCAAAAATTATATCGATATCGATGGCGATTCTGTCGATGACCTCTCGGTTGGTTTAACGATTGAAGGCCTTGCTACTCAAGGTGAAGGTTTTGGATTTGAGTTTGGAGACTGTGGCGTACCTCCATTGACCGTTCCATGCGTCGAAGAATTATGGATACGTCCAACGTTCATATGGGAAGTAACAGCACTGAACCAAAACGATTTCTTATGGAATAACCTTTCACATCTTGAAGTGAGTTTAATGAAAGGTTTGGCTTTTGACGTCACCCTTGAAGACTCAGAATCATATGCTATTGTCATCGATACCCGTTTCACACAACCTCCTCATGACTTTACACTCGGTGTAGGTCTTCAAAAAATCACGTTCAGTGTCAATGCAGTCATCACCAATGTCCTAAGTTTCGTTACTTCCCTTACAACAGGCGGGATTAATTCGTCATCATTAACCCTTACTTCAATTTCGGCACCTTATGCCATTCGCGCCTCTAATCCTGATGCTGACAGTTCAAATCGTCAATCAGATTGCGATGATGGTTCCGGTTATTTTGACCCAGTTGCCGACCATATTGCCGATAGTGATGAGCATAAATGTGGCTTTGGTCTCGGTGTAGGTTTTATCCGATTTGAAGGGATTGATGGAGGAGCCTCTGCCAAAGTGCTCGAAACTGCGTACATCGATGCGGGCTTCCACCCTGAAGTTGGTGACACGCGGCTACCCAACGAAATTGACATCACTTTACGAAACGATAACCTCGGGCAGAACACGTTCGATACGGTAGAGATTTTTTCCGACTACGGTGCGGATATGTTTTTACATTACTTTGAAGATCGTTCCAATACCACAGAAGGCGATTCTCCCTTCGGCAATACAACAGATTCTCGCACTTGGATTCGTGGTTTACCATCAGGGACCCTTCATCCCGATGAAATCGCAGCTGTGTTCACCATGATTGGAGAAGAACCCGGTGGGACTGATTTGCCAGGAGATATACCCTCTCGACTTTCGATGATCATCGCTATCAAAAACTTCACCGGCGATAACATCAACAATGTCAATGACCCAACACTTCCAGTCAATCCAGCATTTCCTCCGAAAACATTGGTGGCCATTGTAGCCACAGAATCGATTGATTTACTGGAATACAAATCAACATTCATGCGGGGAGGTTATGCTTCGGATAGTTCCTCGATTGTTTTGAATATTGCCAATGTGCCGAAAGTCATTATTGTCGAAGGGAGTTTTGAAATCCCAGAAAGCGGGCTAAGTCGCGTGAATTACGATAATCCAAACCTCAACAGTATTGCACAAATATTCGATAACGCTCTACTGACCATCGTGGAAGTCATTCTCGATATTGGCGACGTAGTCAATGGTCTTCCAGAATCGATTGTTGGAACAGCCGGTGCCTCTGGTGGCGAAATTCGCTTGAATTGTTATAATCAAGTCCGCCAGAGTCTTCCGAACTCATCTCGTGAACCGATGGAAATCGGTTCAGTTTCTATTGCGATTTCAAGCAGCGACCAACCGTGGTTGCCAGAAATTGACCATATCTTGCTATCTGAAGACACGAATATTGATGTTGTCAATGGGCGCATTGGTCCTCAATCTCCACTTGTTCCGGTCGCCATGAGTGCTCGTATCGGCGGCATCTCAAGTGTTGCTCATACATACGACCCAATCAACGATATTCGGCAAATGGAACTTCGTGGCGTGAACGGAGGCCCGTTATTGATTGGACACATCTTGCATGATGACGGAGATTTGGTCAATGCAAATCAGCAATCAGCAACGCTTTCAAATCGCCCAAGTACCTTCAATGTCACGCAGACATCTGAAGATTTGACCTATGCAGCTTCCGCTCCGATTGGCACCATTACCTATGGTGGTAACGGCGATGGGCAACGTAATGCAATACGTCTCAGTGGCCTACCTTCGTCCTTCCAATTAATTCTTGGCGATACCATCGGGTATGTTGCATCAACGCCTATGGAATCGATTGAAGTTCAATTGACAAACGCTACTCAACCACTCACGATGGATGGTGACCATTTCCGATTCTGGGTTGATGAATCCACTGGTGAAGCAAGCCTGAGTACTGCTATTTCAGACGTGACAAGTATTCGTCGCCTTTCTCCTCTTAATCCTGGTGCAAGTGGCCCAGAAGGGAATTCAAGAATCGAATTAATTCGAGCAGAATCTTCACCGATGAATATTTTACTCGAAGATGAAACAGAATACGACGATGCATTCAAGGGTATGAATGGGCGAATTGCTATCGACCCGTTGCCAGCGAATATTACAATCGCTTATCCCAGCGGTGTTGATTCTACAGGGCTTGAATTGCCAACATTCGATGAAGGTAATGGTGTTCAAGCACTCTCCTTTTTCCTTGGTGATCTGGTCAACTTCGGTTCGCTCGTCAATGATTTTGTGTATTCAACTGTCGTCGATTTAGGCGGTCTTGAAACAACGGCTGAGAACATGTCCTTAGGTCTGGATTTGGTGACTGGAGAAGTTTTCAATGTTACAATGGATGTCCAAAAGGGCACAAAAGTGTCTGAACAACCTGAATGGTCTCATGGAATTGGCATGGAAGTGTTTGAAGCAACAGTCGTCTCCTTCAATCTCTCCAGAATGCCAACGTTCACCCTTTCGAGTCGAGATGTCGTCTCTGATGCCCTTGCCGATTACAAAATTACTTCTGCAGAATACGATGCAGTTCTTGAGGCTGCAGAAGCAGCGAACATCTCGAATATCGCGCCCCTACTCCTTGCCTTAGAGGATGGTATTGTTTTAGATTCTGAGATTGAAGGAGTGAATCTTAGTATCTGGGAAGATGAAGGCATCACGTTTGACATACGTCGCTCTTGGCACCTCCGTTCATGGTTGCCGAGTATGCCGACTGGTCGAATCATCTTGGAATATGATTTCCGTATGGTTGATGAAATTCCAGTGTATGAGTTGGACCTGTTCCTCGAGCAATGGACGCCAAAACGCCAACAAATGAGCATTATTATCAATGGATTAGAAGGCAGAAATATGGAATTTGTGATTACAGGGCTTGATACCAGTGGCCCAAATAATGTCGAAGCAAATGCCGTATTCTCAACTCAAGATAATCTCACAGTGCCTCGTGTATCGATTGACATGTACTATGATCTAGGTACTCGCCTTGATTCCGCACATGCCATTTTCATCGACCAACGTGCACTCAGTCGCGTTGAGGCATTGATCGTAGGTGTTCCTCAATCAACAGATTTCTCTACAACAATTGGGGATATTTTCCTGATCGATGTCACCGTCCCCCCTCAATATCAAGTCGATGGCCATTCGGCAGAATCTTTGATGATTCAACAAATGCGTTTCATCGATGGTTTCTGGTGGCCTGCCACCGCCTTCATGCGTGATTTACCAGGTGAAATGCATCTTGCTGCTCAACCGAATAATGTGTTTGATATCCGAGCAGATATCTCCTTCCAAGGCATGATGGAATTGGATTACCGTTCGAACACAGATGATATGGATTTGTATCTCGAAGCATCAGGACGTTCGGTTGATTCCAAAGGGGACGTGCTCATGTTAGCCGAAGACCTCCCTTCGACTTTCGTTCTGGAAACAACAGATGATTGGGGTATGCGTATTGCATCTTCAGGCCAAGGTGTAAGTCGTCTTTACATCAAACAAACCAACTTACCTTCCACACCCGGCGTAACCATTGACCGAGTTGAAGTGATTGGTCAAAACCTCAAATCTGCTACGATTCAAATCTATACTGGCCCATTCAAGTATCCAGTTATCGTGTTGGATGATATTACCAATGGTCGGATTGTTGCGAGTGCGGAAGCAACGGTTGAACCAAGCTACACCACTGGTTTCCTCGAAGGGTACTCTTTCAATGGCCGTGCAGTTTTACTCGATGCTCAATTTACTGGACCATTGCCTACCGCTTCATCGATTGGCGTCAATGGTATGGTAACTGACCTTTCTCTCATCGGTTCTCTTACAGGAGACAGCGTTGAAACTCGACACGTGTTAATCGTTGAACCGATTACGACGGTTATTGCCAGTGGTTTGGCCTTAATATGGTGATTTTATGACGGATGAACATCGTATTTCAGTCAACGAGCATGGAGACATGTTGGTTCATGAAGATGATATTGAATCGGTCGGTTTACTTGATGTTGCCCGCCTTCAAAAAATAGAATCACTTGGCTATTCGCTGGATGAAGATGGAATTGAAACCTATGAAGATATGCAAAGGGTTTCCAAAGCAATTGACACAATTCGTAGAGAAGTCAGCCCCAGCCGTGTTGCATTAGCGGGAATTGTATTCTTACTCCTCATAGGCGTCATGGTCAGCGGTTGGTATTGGGCTTTACCACGGGATGCGGTAAATGTGGAAACACAATATCTTCAACGCGGTGGACATTTGATGATGTCTGAAATTCACAACGTTGGTAGCCGAGATATCACTGATGTTTCTGTTCAAATCGAGTTTCAGTCTCTTGACGGAGAGGTTCTCGGTTTGATGTCCATCGAAGTCGATCGAATCGAATCACATTCTTCGCTTGCCGGTGATACATTGGAAATGCTCATCATTGGATACACCGTATGGGATGAATATGTGATTGTCATCGATTTAGACTACACTGATTACAACGCAAATCGACACTCGGAAACATGGTCACATTCAGTTGGAATTTGGAGCAATGAACATTTCAATGACAAAGCAGACCGTAGCACTTGGCCGATTTCATGAATTCCATGTTTAGGACCCAGATTACCCATAGCGATAAAACAGGGCGATAAGAGGGCACACTGTGCAAGTCAAACGCTCGATGCTGGGGCCATTCGCTCTCATCACTCTTTTTCTCTTGCAAAGCACTTCTCCTTTGCTTCACCCCGTAGAAGTTGACTCATCCGAAATGGAAAGTGATGGTGGCATTGAATGGGTTCAATTCGACCTTGTTGATGGCGTCTATTCCGATGCAGTCGGTTACAGTGATCACTCGCCCGCTTCGGAAAACCGAGAAGTCATTGCCAAGAGTCGTATTGGGACTTTCGATGTCACTGGATTTCAACTGGACCGTCCTGTTCCAGAAGAATGGATGTTGCCCCGACTCGATTTGAGTCTGATTTTAATTTCCAATGAACTGTTGATGATGGATGTGCGAACATCACTCGATGATCTTCCGGGTCTCGCAGTTCGTGAATTTATTTCCCCTTCCGGTCTTCTGGTCCAAGGTACACCGTTTGCATTGACGACCCTTTCATCGATTGATGGAATCATGGCCCAACATCCCGTTCCGCTTGCTTTACTCATTGATGACTCCGTTCTCGATGTTTTGATGCTCGAAGGTGGAGAAGAAGCACTGCAAGGTGCTTCGATGCGTATTGAGGGTTGGAGAAATGATGAAGGTCCAATGGATTCAATTCAGTTAATCGATGCAGTTGGCTCAGAATTAGTTCAGAAAGTAGCCGAAATAATTCCTCTTGCTTTTTCAGAATCACACCAGTGGGATTCCGGGCGCTTCCAAGGAATACTCTCAACCGATGACTTGATTGGTATTGTCGCACAACCTTCGTTGCGAACATTCCGTTTTGAACCGTCTTTTAGTACTGACAACAGCCAAGCACGCACACACATGAAGTCCTCTCAAATGACCAGTTACTTCACCACCGATTTGGATGGCTCAGGTCAAATTGCTGCGGTTGCAGATTCCGGGCTCGATGCAGACCATGGAGACTTTGGAACTCGTGTTGTTGGGAATTATGATGTTATTGGAGACGGTTCAACAGCAGACAAACATTCTGGCCACGGTACACACGTAGCATGTACGGTTCTTGGAGACGGTAGCCAAGGAGGCTATTCGGGAGTGGCCACTTCAACAGAACTTTACTTTCAAGCCATGGAAAACGATAATACGGGCAATTTCCAATCCCCTTCACTGAATTATCTTCTCAACAGTGCTTACTCAGCGGGTGCTTTCACTCATACCAATTCATGGGGTTCTTCTTTGGAAAGCGACCAAGGCAAGTATACTTCCGAGAGCGAAGATGTCGATGACCGTGCGAATTATTATGACCGCTATTATAACGGTCATAGCGGCTTAACTATTCTTTTTGCGGCAGGTAACGACGGTCCCGACACTGGAACAGTTGGTGCGCCTTCGACAGCCAAGAACTCCATCACCGTTGGCAATCACCAAAACAGATATTCTGGCGCTCCAGATTCAATCATGTCAGGTTCATCTCGAGGGCCTACTGATGATGGACGTATCAAGCCCGATATTCTTGCTCCAGGTGGTTATGTGCGTTCATGCAGGGCACAAGAAGCAACAGATACCGGCGGCTCCACTTGGTCAAACAGTTACTACCTCGAATATACGGGAACTTCAATGGCTACGCCGAATACTGCAGGCGCTGCAATCATGGTGCGCGAGTATCTCGAAGAGATTGCATTACGCCCTTCTCCCCAAGGTGCTTTGGTCAAAGCTTTACTGATTTTAGGGGCGCAAGACATCGGTACACGTGACATTCCAAACGATGATGAAGGGTGGGGGCGTCTCGATTTACGTAACACACTTGCTCCTACATCTGGTCAGGGGATCTGGGTTGATGACCGTTCAGTTCTTTCAGGAACCGGTAATTCGAAAACCTACAGTTTCAATATATCCCAAGCAAATTCCGGATTCAAAACAGTCCTTGTTTGGTCGGATGAACGTGGTTCACCTTTCTCAAATACTCAACTGGTCAATAATCTCGATATTGAAGTCACCACTCCAAGTGGAGAAGTATATCTTGGTAATGATTTTTCAAATGGGCGTTCCACGACAGGTGGTAGTGCGGACAATTTGAACAACGTCGAAGTTGTATTGGTTGACAATGCCGAACTTGGTGTATGGACAGTCAAAGTCAAGGACGCGTACCACGGAGGCAGTAAAGCGCAACCATTCGCGATAGCAGTCATGGGTCATGGCGTCAATGACCTCCGTCCCGACCCTTCGGTTTTAGGAGAAGAGTTTGCCATGTCGGTCACGATTCCTCAAGTCGGTGACCAACTTCAAGTTACTTCGAAAGTGTTCAATTTCGGCAATGTTCGAGCCGATTTCTTTGATGTAACTTTCGAAGTGGATGGTGTTGAAATTGATACAAAGACCATCGATTTAGGTGCTGGCTCATCCAAGACTCAAATCTGGTATTGGACACCACAAATTGCAGGCCAATCAGTCCTCTCTTTCATCATTGACCCGAGCGATGAAATCGATGAAATTCTTGAAAATAACAATCGGCATGACGTGTTTGTGAATGTCACAGCTCCTGGGGTCAAACTTTCTGCAGAGCCTCAAACCCTGATGTTATTGAACACAAGTCAATCGATCACCTCATGGAATGTTACACTTACGAATACAGCTCTTGTCTCCACCAATGCAAGTCTCTTGACTCAAAATGTGATGAATGACGGAAATGGGCAAACTGAATCATGGTACGTCGGAGCAAATGAATCGAATTTCACGCTCGATGGTCAAGGCTCCGCAGAAATTGTCGTGACGCTCGTTCACCCAACTCCTCCAGCGCCAGGAATGTATCGCATTGATTTACTCGGTATCGATGTTGATAATGGAGTGAGTTATCCATACATGCTCTATCTTGAAGTTCCAGATTTGCCCAAACTACGCCTTGAATATGATTATCAAATTGTACCCGTTTCTCCATCGGAGCCGACCAGTATTGACATTCGCTTATTCAATATTGGTAATGCCAATATCGGTTATGATTTATTCCTTGAAGCACCTGCTGGCTGGGATGCTGGATTCGACACTCTGTCGAGTATTCCCGGTGCAAGTTCAGGTTCCACAGGCCTGATTTCGAAAGACACTCACCGAGTCATTGGAATGTCGTTTACTCCTCCACAAGTGATGACTGCCGCCGGAGCAGAACGCATGGTCCGTTTAACTGCTATCTCACAAACTGAAATCACTGAAAGTTGGGTTTTTGATATCCCAATTAAGGTCACTACGGTCAAAAATGTTGATGTTAATTTAGAAACAAATATCGGTGTCCTTCGCCCGGATTCATACTTCAGTGCCTTATTCTCATTGCAACACAGAGGCAATATCGACCTTTCCTTTACTCCCTCTTTTGAATTACCTTCAGGTTGGACGGTTACTTCAGGTATTGAGCCATTTGACCTTACTTGGGCCTCTTCCAAGAATTTGTTGTTCGGAATTTCGGGTGATGGGACTGGAACTTCTGGAGAAGTTAAATTCCACCTTGATAGCGATTCTGAAAGAATTACTTGGGCCGGGGAATTTAACGTTGAAGTTCTTGCTCAACCAACGCTCAGCTTTGTCAGTCTTGACTATGAAGATGGCACTTCTTGGGACACCTCATTTGGAGAAGGTACCCACCCTACAGGGGTTCCTATGCTCTTCACTTGGTTGGTTGGAAATGAGGCAAATGTTGAATGGGAGCCAATTGCTTCACTCGCTTTGAGTAATGGTCTGTTTGGCGAATGTTCGATCGTTGAGCCAATCGGGCCAGGCGATATTGAACCGGTATCTTGTACAATCATTATTTCACCATCTTTAGCACCATTGAGCCAACCCTCCTTTGCCTTAAAACTCAATGGTGGTGGAGTTGAATACACCGAAAATGTGGGCCTCCTCGTTGCTACTGTCCTTGAATCATCATGGGTTCAAGAACGAACGACTTCCTTTACGACCGGAAATCAAGAAGAATTAGAAGTTACATTATTGAATGCTGGAAACATTGCTTTTTCACACAAATTGGTGATTGAAGAATCCAAGGATTGGACCGCCACGATCGATGGAAATGATATCGCTAATTTAGAACCCGGTGAATCGATGTCCATTCGTCTTCTCGTACGTGCAGATCGACCCGGTGATGGAATTCTAACACTCGGCTTACAAGGTGCAGATTCGGTAACCAATGCTTCAATTGAATTGCAAGTTACATCAGAGGGTGAACCAATGGGGACATCCGGTCAAACTCTTCCGGTTGGAGGTACGGTTTTCGGTGTTCTTCTGATTGCGATACTCATCGGGGCAGTCCTCTTCTCTCAACGCAGAAAGCAAGAACCTTCACAACTTCATCTGGCTCCTCCAATGTCTATAATGCCGAATTTTGTTCATCCGATTCAACCCATTGCCCCAGTCCCTCAACCTGTTGTTCCAATTCTATCCGAGCAAACACAACAAGAAGGACCGATGTGTTGGTCATGCCGTGATGAAATCACTGGATTGATGTTGGGTTGCCCAGGATGCGGTGCTCGGTATCATCGGGCTGATTTCGTAACATGCACTTCGGCTTCACTCACCCAATGTGTGAATTGTGAAACTCAAGTATCTTCTTTCGTCGAAGCATGAAGTTGATAACCAAGTTTGTTTTGCTTGATACATACAAGGGCAGTCTTTTGATAGTAAGGCCGCCACCGGGGGTCATGGACCCCCGAGAAACAAACAAGTCGCACGCTTCGAAACGTGCTTACCTCCTTGTAGGCCTCCTTCTTCTCTCCATTGTACCAATGTTCACGCCGGGCGTTGCTGCAGACGGGGCACGTGACGCAAGTATCACCATCCAAACCAGTCCAGCAAACGGACTTGAAGTCAATCCGGGAGAATCCGATGAATATACAGTTCGAGTGTACAATAATGGTCCTGAACCAATCACTCTTCAACTTTCAACAAGTGAAGAAGGAACCCAAGAATGCACAGCATACACTTCCAACATCCAACCTATTTCTGAAGCAGTTGAATCAGGTTCATTTGGTGAAACGACAATGAGTGTTTCATTGACTCAAAATGCTGAAGGAAGTTGTGATACAACAATTTCAGCTACTGCAACTGAGACTCCAACACCACCCGATGTCGCAGGGCAACCCGCTACAGAAACGAAAATCGTCACGACAACCGCCGGCGATGGTTCAGGTTCGGCTGTTTTCGGAGTCGATCTTTCAATGCAATCAGAATCTCAACGCAGTCAAAACTGGGCTGGTGAATCTGTGATCGACTTCAATATTGTCGTTGAAAATACAGGTCAAACAAATGAAACCATTGCGCTTTCATTGGCTGAAGCCGACGGAAGTGGATGTCAAAATGCCGATGACCTCACCGTAGAGTTGGATGAAGAAACAGTAACACTTGACCAAAACGAAACCGAAACCGTTACTGTTTCAGTTGAAGTTCCAGCCGGTCAACAGGCCAATAAATACTGCTGGGAACTCACGGGTACTGTGACCAATGACGTGACGCAAGAAGCCTCTGATGTTGAGGAATTTGACTTGACTGTGCCAGTGTTGAAGGAATGTACTATGGAATTGTCAAAGACGAGTATGACCGTCGATCCTGAAGCAGAAGGCTCACTCACGGCTACATTGGCCAATGCTGGAAACAGCGATTGGTCAGTTTCCATGGCAAAAACAGGGAGCCGTTCAGCCTGGGTTGACTACGATGGGGCATCTTCCGGAATTTTACCGTATGATGATGGCGATGGTACCAAAACTTTCGACCTCACCGTTACACCTGATGACTCCGTTACCGCCGGCGATGAATCAGTGATTGTGATTCTCGCAAAAGATGGAAACACAGTCAAATGCTCAAAAGATTTGAGAGTTATTGTCGGCCAGTCGTTTGGAGCAGGCCTCTCTCTTTCAACAACAATGCTCTCCGATATTGAACCTGGTTCCAGCGGTCTTGCTACACTTACCATCACGAACCAAGGAAACGGTATGGATAACCTGCGAATCTCAGCCTCTGCTCCTCCATCGGGATGGAGTGTGCAACTTGACGCCTCGACCGTATCAGTTGGATCAAAGCACGGCTCTGATAAGTCCGAGAATGTTGAAGTGACCGTTAATGTTCCAACAAATGCTTTAGCGACTGAGCAAATTGAGATTACCTTCTCAGTCTTACCTGCTGGTGGCGGAGTTGCTTATGCAGAAGTTATGCTTTCGGTATCAGTGGAAGCCATTCACGGAATCGAAGTTGAAGCCACAGCGCTTGAACAAACAGGCCGTTCAGGCTCACTGGTTAAATTCCCAATTACTATTCATAATACAGGAAATACAGAAGATAACTATCGATGTATTGAATCCGACCAAACAGCTTCACCGAATTGGGCCGTACACTGTGAAGACAGTGATGGGAACATCATTTCATCCACCCAAGGAATTCCTATCGCTCCACAAAGTTCTGCACAAGTCTTCATGGTAGTCAGCATTGATGGCGGAGAAGAACTTTCTTTCAGTCGAGTAACGGTCCTCATTATCAACAAGGATGACTTTTCACATTCATCTGATGATAATAATGATGGCGTACCGGATAACCAGAGAGAGTTTGATTTCATTGCCATTCTTTCCGACCGTATTTTTGCCATGGACGTCCGTCTTGTTGATGGCGGCCTTGACCAACGTACCGGTTCTGCTACACTCCCTCCTTCAGGGTCTCAAACCTATGGTTTCTGGGTTCGAAACACAGGTGATGGCAACGATAAAGCCGTATTTGATGTGTCAGGCCTCGAAGGTGTTGCAACTCGGGAAATCACCCTCTATGGTCTACCTGTTGCCGGCGAGATTTCAATCCCCGTTGGATTCGGTGTTTGGGACCAAAACAACAGTCGATTCCTTGTTGATGCATCAGGCGAGCCCATAATTGGCACTTCGAAAGACGCTGCCGAATATCAAATGTGTGAACTTGGCTTTTGCGCAGGCGGCTATGATGCACGTCCATTTGAGTTGTATTTTGAAATAGATTTGATCGTCAATGCTGGTGCAGAAACTGGAGATGGTGGAATTCTTGAATTTGTTGTTTCAAGTACCAAAAACGCAGCGAACCGAACCGGTCATTTCGATATTTCACTCGATGTTCAAATCATCTATGACTTTGAATTCGACCAAGATCTAAGCAACACAGAATTCAATGTTGACTATCCGAATAAGGAAGTGTTTGTGATTAATCTCACCAATACTGGAAACATCGATGCTGAAGTCCTTCTCTTCAAATCAGAAAGTTTCCGTGGTTGGAACGTTCTTTTGGCTGAAGTTGATGAAACTGACATGTGCCAAGAAATGAATGAGGACTTCATCTGTGAAGTGGAAGTTGGTCAAACAGTGGGCATTGAGGTGACCATTCGAACACCGTCTGGAGCCGAAGTTGCCGACACCTACAAATTCACACTCTCTGCTGAACCTGTTGAAACTGGAGTTGTAGACCGCGTGAACATCGAATTCACCGTCAATGGAGATGTCACTCCTGGATTGTTCGGACTTGGAATTCAAGCCAAACATCTAACCACTGGATTTTACGGCCTTTTCGGAATTCTCTTCGTGGCAATAGCCTTCCGAAGTTTCACCAACCGTTCCCGTTCCTAAGATCTGATTTTTTATCTCGCAGTGGTCTTGTTTTCTCCATCTCAAACCATTCGTGTTCTACTCTTTGATTTGGGAATACTTATGTGGGTCTCTCAAGTCGGAAAGATTGCGGAGCGTATGCTTTGCACATGGGTGATATTATGTCCGGCCTCGAATCGGTTCCGAGTGCGTATCTCTCAATTGGTTTTTTGACGATTCTTGGAATCATCATGCCGTTGACCAATTTCGCCATTACGTGGGTCGTTCGACCACGCGTAGATCCTGCTCGACCTCACATTACCCGCTCGTATTTACTGGAAGGTTATGAGCGAGACCACAGCCTCTACCCACGTCGTTTGACAACCTTTGAATGCGGTAGTGAACCCGTTGGCGATGCAATGATCCAATTCCACTTCCAGTATTATTGGTATGCGATTATTTTCCTTGTTTTCGATGTAGCTTTCATGTTCCTTGTCCTCGGAGGCATGGTTGCTTCCGATGCCACCTCTGTTGGTGCGGCAGATGGAGCAGTTGAAGAGGCAAAGAGCGCTCTCTTGTTACTCGGCCTTTTCTTTACCATCATGTCCTTGGGCGTATGGTATGTGTTCAGGAAGCGAGGACGCATTTACATTTGAGGTGGATTTTATGGCAGAAGGAGATAATTTCGCAGCGTTCAACAGTCGCGCTTTGGTAGAGATGGTCGGTGGAGTCACCGATGAAGCCCTCAAAGCAACTCGTATCAAGCAATTCCTCAGCGTTCTTGCTGGCCGATATTTCAATTGGGCAGGTCGGAAATCGTTGTTTACGCTTCACTTGGGTATCAAATGCTGCGCTATCGAAATGGCTGCAGCCGCAACCCCTCGATTCGACGGCGACCGATTCGGAGTTCTGTTCCGTTCATCTCCTCGGCAATCTGACGTTTTACTCATCAACGGGCCAATTTCTAAGAAATTCGCAGACAAGGTTGTCCGTTTGTGGGAGCAAATGCCTGAGCCTAAGTATTGCATCGCAATGGGTGAATGTGCGATTTCCGGTGGCCCTTATTTCCAATCATACAACATTCTTGAAGGCGTTGACACCGTTATTCCAGTCGACGTCTACATCCCAGGATGCCCTCCACGCCCCGAAGCACTCATCGACGGTTTTGGATTGCTCCGTGAGAAAATCATTCGAATCGGTGCAGCTCCAAGTGCAGAGCGCACCAGTGACAAGCCAGTAATTGTGGGAGAGGACTGAGATGGTCGGTTCAATTACTCCTGAGCAAAACACTACGGCTGCTGAAGCATGCTTGGCGGCAATTAACGACCGTTTTGGCGGAAGTGGTATCGAATCCTCTATACAGAACCATTCCAATGACAAAAAATATGCATTCGTTCGAATTGTATGTCCACCTCAACACTGGATTGCATTGGCAAAGTGGATGAAATATGACCTCAGTGTCAATTATTGTTCGATGGTAACAGGAACCCATTTCCCCGACGGTTCTCCAGAGCGTGGTTGGGAAGTTGCTTACCACTTCCTGCGCCAACCTGTGCAAAACCAGAAACCAAACACCTGTACAGTACACGATGTCGAAAAACTTTCAGGGATGGATATTCCTATGGAATTTGAAGTCTTCATGCCACTCCCTCAAGGCGATTCCCCTACGGTGCCTTCGATTCAGAGCATTTGGGTTGGAGCCGACTGGAACGAAAAGGAAACTTGGGATTTAGTCGGAATCAAATTCGAAGGCCATGTGAACATGCACCGCGTATTGAATCCAAACGACAGTCCTGAAGGATTCCACCCACTCCAAAAGCAACACAAACTTCGTTATCACGACCACAATGAAATGTACGACGATCCGCAAGGATTCATGCGTAAACCAGCGGACGAGGGCCGTATTAAGTGAGGGATTATCATGGCGCAAATGTGGATTACAATGGGACCTCAGCATCCAATGACCCACGGGTTGTGGACGCTGCGCGTAAAAGTCGATGGTGAAACCGTCGTCGATACCGAGGCAGAACTCGGATACATCCATCGTGGTGTTGAAAAAATCTGCGAAGCACGTGACTTTACTCAAATCACGCCTTACTGTGACCGTCTTTGTTACGTGAGTGCAATGACATGGGCAAACTCCTACATTTATGCGGCTGAAGATTTACTTGAAGCAGATGTACCAGAGCGTGCAGAATACATTCGATTAATTTCAGCAGAAATCCAACGCCTCGCCTCTCACTTGATGTGGCTTGGTGCTTTTGGACCAGATATTGGGAACTTGACGCTGATGACATGGTGTATGCGAGACCGAGAAATGTTCCTCGACTTGCTCCAAGAACTTGGAGGTTCACGAATGCACTACAATTATCCTCGTATTGGTGGAGTCAAGCGTGACATGCCGATCGGATTTGCTGACCGTGTCATTGCAAAGACGAAGTTATTCGAAAAGCGTCTTGATGAATACGAAATGATGCTCGACGAGTCCACCATCTGGCTTGTCCGCCTCCAAGGTGTCGGCTATGCAACCGCAGAGTCGATGGTTGATGCAGGTGTTTCAGGTCCAAACGTTCGTGCTGCAGGCGTTAACTATGACGTTCGCTGGGCCCACCCTTATTCCGTCTATGACGAAATTGATTGGGAGCCGTCGGTTGAAAAACCAACTTCTGTCAAGGGCGCTGATTGTTACGACCGTTACCGTGTCCGGATGGAAGAAATGCGACAGTCCTGCCGAATGGTACTCGATGCCCTCAACAAGATTCCCGGTGGAATGAATACAAACTATGCGAACGGTGATGAAATGATCCTCACCAAAGCGCCTACCCGTGCTCCAGAAGGTGCAACAGGCTTCAGTAATTACGAATGCACTCGTGGCGCATCCCAATTCTATGTCCAAGGTGGCGGTGAAGGTCGTGGAAAGAATCCGTACCGAGTTTCGATTCGTTCACCGATGTTCCTCACTATTCCTTACGTCGCTAAGACAATGATTGGCTACAAGATTGCAGATATACCAGCAATCATGGGTAGTTTTGACCCCTGTATTGGAGAGACTGACCGTTGAGGTGATTTGCTATGGATG
>CAJJCQ010000085.1 GCA_905182725.1 uncultured Candidatus Poseidoniales archaeon | reverse complement strand
GAAAGCAAAGCGTTGGGTAGGTCGATAGATCACAGAGACAAAGATGACACGGTCATCGCTTGTGACGACAGCCGCTTCCATATCCAACTCGTTTCGACGTGCGAAAAACAATTCTAAACTTTCTCGGACCTCATCTTCAACCCGAGAGAGCGTGTGTAACTCGGAAAAGAAATCTGAATAATTTTGCTCTTCTTCATCAGTACTGTGGTTTGCGGAAGTCCCGACACCTACTCCAGATTCGAAATCAATTGCCTGGTTGACTCCAATGGTTCGAACAGTGAGTTGGACAGGTTTGAAGACTCGGAATATTGCAAATTCTTCGAGAACTTCACGAAGTACTTCAGCACGTACATCTTTACTATCGGAGAGCGTTGATTCAGTGTTTTTGTACGGTACCATGATGTCAATGGACAAATCTCTTGGTTCAAGTTTATACAATTCCCAATCGATTTCAATGTTCAAACGATGAGCAGTTTTGTTTATTGAGTCTTCTACCAAACGGGAAATATGTGTTCTCGATAGAATGTCGTCACTGTCTTGATGGTAGACTTTGTACATCAATGGATAGATAATTAACAAGGATATTGCTGAAAGGGAAAGAGAAGAAAACGCCATCCACCATGCAGGGATTCCAGCGGCTCCACCTGCAAGCATTGCAGTTTCACGTCCACCGCCAAGTTCGGCTCCAATCAATACATATCCCCAATTGCCAAGGTCTTGAACACCCCAGCAAGATCGTGCACCGGTGTCCGTCATTCGGACCTGATGTTTATTTTCAGAATCTACAAAAGGTAAGAAAGCAAAGGTTTGCTTTGAAATATCAAGTTCAAATTCAACACTTTTGGAAATTTCATCTCCACCCGTCACAATACTCGCATCTGAGATGTTTGATTGATTGTAGACTGCAATACTATAGCTCAATTCATATTTACCTTCTTCAAGGTCATCAAAAGGCGCTGCAAAGTACATTCTTCCAGCATCGGATTGGCCTGCAGGTTTGATGAACTTTGTCGAGGAGTTGGTCCAGGACCTTTCCCCAGCAACCCCGTCTTCAATTTCTCCGATTATGTAGGTTCCAAGCGCATATCCACTTGGAAGGTTGTAACCATACATTGAGAATTTACCAGCATCATCATTTGGGAAGATAAGTATCCAAGGTTCATCGGTGATTTCTTCACATTCTCCACCGATATCAAGGAAAGTCTTCGATGCTGCGTGATCGATGTAGGTTGAATTTCCAAATGTCCCCGATGTCATTCCCAAAATGAGTAATACGTACAAGATGGTGTAAAGGATTCCACCAGCCAAGACAAAGTTTTCTTTCTTTGCAAGGAAGCTTTGTTTATCATCGCCACTTCGTCGATTTCGTATTTCGACGAGTTCTTTGGTGATTTTATTGTGGGCTTTGACCTCATGGTCAATGTGCTCGGTCTCATCACCAGAATCACCTTTCCCTCCGGGCATACTTCGAGCAGAAAGACATAGCACATGAACCCAACGATTGAATTCTATAGATGTGACTCTTTTAGCGGTGAACGAATCACCTTTTCTGAGCCCGAGAAGGCTTTCGCAATAAGGAGTTGAGGTGGGTCAGGCCGGACTTGAACCAGCGACCTCGGCATCTTCAGTGCCGCGCTCTCCCAACTAAGCTACTGACCCGTGCAGTTCGGTCGAGAACCCCTGCCATATCAAGGCTTTCGCCTATGGATGTTGAAGAAATGAAACACTCAAGTCTCATTCAATTCCATCAAGAATTACTTTTTGAGCTTCAAACAAAGCATCGATTCCACCGTCCGCACTTGCAAGCAGAGCAATCAATTCTTCACTTGAGAACGTTGATTCTTCTCCAGTGCCTTGAATTTCAACGTATTTACCATCAGCGGTTTTTACGACGTTCATGTCGACATCAGCATTTGAATCCAATATATAATCAAGATCCAGAAACACTTCACCATCAATAAGTCCAACCGAGATAGCAGCCAAATCGTGAGGAATAACTGCATTCTCATGATTGGTTTTCTCTGTTTCAGAGAGAGTTGGAGCAGTCCAACCGGCTTTGCGTTGGTCTTCTGTAGGTCGCATGTCCAATGGCAGGCATTGGCCTCGAGCAATCAAACGTCGAACCGCAAGTCGCAGTGCGATGTTTGCAGCTGTGATGGATGCACATCGTGTGCCTCCATCTGCATTGAGTACATCACAGTCAACGTTGAGAGCGACTGGTCCGAGTGCTTCAAGGTCGACAGCAGCACGCAATGAACGAGCAACGAGTCGCTCAATTTCTTGAGTTCGTCCTTTAGCACCACGTCGTTCTCTTCGGAATCGAGAATCGGTTGAACCAGGAAGTAAAGAGTATTCAGCGTGAACCCATCCTTTGGTTGAGTCGCGAGGGAACCATCCAGGCAGACGAGCCTCTTTCGTGCAACAAGCCAAAATTACGGTATCACCTTGACGGTAGAGAATTGAAGCAAGAGCGTTGGGTGTGAAATCGATTTCGACTTCGACGTGTCGCATTTCATTTGCTTCGCGGTCAGTATTAAACTCGGTCTTGAATTTGGCCATGATGTCGCCAGTACCTTCACTTCATCAAGTCTTCTCCTCAATCTTGCCGAAGAGATGTGCGCGCACATTGAAGAATACCAGTTGATTAGGCGTGGTATGAGCCAACCTAAAGTCGCAATTTGTGGCGTTGCACGAACTCCAATCGGCAAGTTCATGGGTGCATTAACCAGCATGAGTGCGGTCGATTTGGGTATTCTTGCAGTTAAAGAAGTGTGTGAACGTGTCGGGATTCAGCCTGAACAAGGTGGCGTTGATGAAGTTATATTCGGTCAAGTGTTACAAGCAGGTTCCGGACAAAACCCCGCACGGCAGGTCGCTCTGGGCTCAGGTTTACCCGTAACTACACCCTGCGTAACCATCAACAAAGTCTGTGGTAGTTCTCTCAAAGCAGCTATGCTTGCTGCAAACAGTATCCGTGCAGGTGAATACAATGTCATCATCGCAGGCGGAATGGAAAGTATGTCTAATTCCCCTCACCTTTTGATGAACCATCGAAAAGGTTCGAAAATGGGTGACTCGACCCTTGTTGACTCGATGATTCACGATGGATTGTGGGATGGCTACAATGATGTTCACATGGGGAATACCGGTGAAACAGTTGCCAAGGAATGTTCGATTACTCGTACTCAATCAGATTTATTTGCAGCCCGAAGCCATCAGAGGGCAGCCCAAGCCCAAACCAATGGGTGGTTTGATTGGGAAACATTCACTGTTGAGATCCCTCAACGAAGAGGACCAACCGTACAGTTTTCTCAGGATGAAGGCGTTCGAGCAAACACGGATGCCGAATCACTCTCAAAACTTCGGCCAGTCTTTCAAAAAGACGGACAAGTGACTGCAGGTAATGCGAGCACGCTCAACGACGGTGCGAGTGCAGTTCTTCTTGCAAACGCAGAATATGCCAAGCAACAAGGTTGGGAAATTCTCGCATATGTTGAGGATTATTGCACCAGTGGCGTTGAACCAGAACGGGTGATGAGTGCTCCTATTCCGGCGGTTAAGATGCTCTTGGAACGAAATCAACTCGATGTCTTAGACGTAGATATCTATGAACACAATGAAGCCTTTGCCTCAGCATCATGTGCAGTGGCACAAGAACTGAAGATTCCTGAAGATCGATTTAACCTTCACGGAGGAGCGGTAAGTCTCGGGCATCCCCTCGGTTCAAGCGGTACCCGTTGCCTGATTACTCTTCTCGGCGTTATGCGCAGATGTGAAGCAAATTCTGGAATTGTAACGCTCTGCCTTGGTGGCGGTAATGCTGTTGCTATGCTTATTCGGCGCTCTTGAAGCAACTGTTGAGACCCCTAAAAAACGGTTTTTCCGACTGTGGGTATCAAATAGGGCAGGACAACGGCCTCCAAACGGGGTAGAACTCATGGTATCGTTCGAAGATCTTGGCGTTGAGCCTGTTATAGTAGAAGTCTTGAAAAAACAAGGCATTCTTGAACCGTTTGAAGTTCAACTTGAATCGATTCCACATGGGATGCTTGGACGTGACGTTTGTTGCCGTGCTCCAACGGGTTCAGGAAAGACCCTTGCGTTTGGATTACCCTTGCTTGCACGAACTCAAGAAGCAGAGCCTCGTCGCCCAACATCTCTGATTCTTACACCAACACGTGAATTGGCAGAACAGATTTTCAAGGTGCTTGATCCTCTTGCTTACGAACTTCAATTGTATGTTCTTGCAATGTATGGTGGAAGTTCATACAACAAGCAATTCCGTTCTCTTGACCGAGGAGTCGACATCCTTGTCGCATGCCCTGGTCGATTGATCGATATGATGGAACGTGGCGCAGTCTCTTTGGAAGATGTTGGCGTTGTTGTTCTCGATGAGGCTGACAGAATGGCAGATATGGGTTTCATGGAACCTGTATGTAAAATTCTCGACAAATGTAAATCAGACCGTCAAACAATTTTATTCAGTGCAACTTTGGACGACGAAGTCGCCGACTTGGTACGTGATTACCAGACAGACCCAGTGACAATCGAAGTCGGTCCGAAAGAAGTAACAATGGAAAGTATGACGCATTACTTTTGGTTGCTTCCAAACTCTAAAAAATCAACAATATCCTCTGAAATCATTCGGAAATGTGGCCGAACAATCATCTTTTGCCGAACTCGAAACGGTGTCGACCGTGTAGGAGAAGAAATGCAATACGATGGAATGGCCATTGAAACGCTTCACGGTGGGTTGTCTCAACGCCAGCGTGATGGTGCAATGTCTCGTTTCCAACATGGAGAATGCATGGCACTTATCGCAACCGATGTTGCAGCTCGAGGAATTGACGTTGAAGGTGTCAATTGTGTGATTCATTACGATCCACCGGAAAACGGTAAGGCGTACAAACACCGCAGTGGCCGAACAGCCCGTGGTGGTGCAAGCGGCATCGTCATCTCTTTAGTTCAAAAACCACAAAAAAAGCAATACGGTAAAATCCAACGTGAAGTTGGAATTCGTGTTGAATTCGAACCTCCGGAATTTACAACATTACCCGAGTTCGAAGTCGAATTTATTGCAGCTGAACGACGGCAACGTCCAAGAAATGAAAATTCAGGTGGAAATAATGGTCACTACAGCCAACGAAATGGCGGCGGCGGTGGCGGTGGATACCGTGGCGGTGGCGGCGGTGGTCGAGGAAATTCAAGCGGTGGTCGCGGAGGCGGCGGCGGATATCGTGGCGGCGGTGGCGGCGGAGGTCGTGGCGGTGGCGGCGGTGGTCGTGGCGGCGGCGGTGGATACCGTGGCGGTGGTCGTAATTCAGATAGCGGCAGCAGTAATAGCGGCGGCGGCGGTGGATACCGTGGCGAAGCACGAGGTCAGAGTTTCAAACCAAGTAAGAGTTCAAGCAAAGGCTACCAAGGTGGTCAGAAGCCACAATCAAGTGGTGGCTATAGCGGCAACAAAGGCGGCTACAGTCGAGATCGAAAGTGAGTTTCACTCTTCTTCCTGAACTTGTGCTTTCGCTGGACTAAAGATTCCATAATCTTCAATGATTTCAGCAGCACCCGGTAAGACCGGTAACACATCGTCGGTCATTAAACCCGTATTTTTGTAAATTCGATTTGCGAGTTGTTCCTTTTTCACTAACCCTGGTCGTAGGATTGCATATCGTTGACAGATTGAACGAATGGTCTCCGGCAATCCTCCCATGAGGAGAGGTACACCGTTGATAGCAACGATTCCGATTCCGATTTGTACATCTAAATCTTTGAACCATTGACGTTGACCTCGAACAATAAAGGCACCCTTTCCAACGTATTCTCCTGTTTGCGCAGTCTTTGAAACTTGAGCAGGTTTGACCGAGTAGACGGTTCCGTGTGCGCCGCCTCCAGCCCATGCACGGCTCCAACACAGAGCTAAAGTAGCGGCCTCCTCGAGTTTTTCAGGCGTAATACGTTCATCACCGAGTTTGTCAATCAGTCGGAAAGCAGGAACATCATCGGGAATGTGGGCGGGCTTGTGTTGGTCAGCAGCAAACCCTTGGGTTGCTCGTAAACTGCAACTTGGAGCGCCGTGTAAGTCAGCGTGAAGGTACATGTCAGAACCCGAAAGGTGTTTTTTGACAACAGCATCGTTTCCTTTTGCGTCTTTTCCACCGACCAGTAAATGCCCTCCACTGATCATACTCCAGCGGTGGTTTTCAAACCAAAGGCGTTTACTTCGTTTGATTTTGTTGAGTTTACCACTCTCTTGTTGTTTCACTTCTTTCTTTTTTGCACGTTGTAAGAAAAGAGTCGTTTCTTCAAGCGCTTCAACAGCACCCTTTGTTTTGTCTTTTTGCTTGCGGGCCGCTTCAAAATGACGTTGAGCATTCTGATGTACATTCTCATCCAAAGAAAGGGTTGCTTGAGGACCATTTGGTTGACTCTCATCATCAGGTAAAATTGTTACAAAACTACGTCCTGCAGGATTCAGTGAAACAATCCAAGGAATTTCCTTTACATCTTTTTTGACTTGCTTCCAACCTTTCTCTTCAACTGCAGCTGACACTTGTGAAAGTAGACTTTCAATGTGTGTCCAATTATTTTGAATGAGATGACCAAGCATTTGTTGTTTCTCGATTTTCACAGAGAAACCTTCGAGTGCTTTTTCCTGCTGTATTTTTCGGCGTTCTAAACGCTCAACATCTGTCGAGTGACCGCGTCCAGGTGCAGCAATGTCTAATTTTTCTGCTTCGCGTCGGGCTAATGCCATTGCATCATGGGCGCCTTTCCAAGCATCGACAGATTCACACAGTGTTGGAAAGGTGACCTTTGTGAATTGGTGATGATTTGGTAAGAGGGTTGGTGTAGCTTCACATGCAAATTGTTCAAAGAAGCGGTCCCTCTTTCCATTTGGCTCTTGACCCGCAGCTTGTGATTCAAGTTCTTCATTTGAGTGTTCTTTATCTGGTTTGAGAAGTAGAATACCTTCCCGGCTCTCTGCTAAGTCGTTGAGCAGAGACTTGAGTGCCGAATGTACTTTCTGAGCATCAGCCGCTTGAGTGTCGATGTTTGGCTCAATGCCTGCCAGTGCACAGACTGCGTTGGCATGGGTGCCACCGAGATTGACTTTACCACCAAGGGTTGAAACAAGGTCTCGGTCTGAGGATTCAAACATTTCAACGAGGTGTTCTAATTCAATTTCATGAGGGTCCATTGCAGGTGGTGGCGGTTGATAGGTGACACCTTTTTTCAGTGTACGACCTGCATAAGATGCATGGGTCAGAGGCAGAATAATCGTGTCTTCCGCATCGGTGAGAATGATATTACCATCTCGAAATACTTCGACATAGAGGTGGTATTGGCCAAATTTAGTATCAAAATTGAAACACAAGACTCGGTCAAACCCAAGTTGTCGAACACCGATCATTCGAGCATTTTTCAGATGCTTTCGAAGAACCATAGCAAAAGGAGGAGGTATCATGGGCATTGGACGGTCTCTATTCGAAGTGTAGATACGAGCACCACGCACCAGCACTAAATCGAACTGATCCATGTCTTTTGGGTTAATACGCAGAACAATTTGTTCATAGTGCGGCATGTACGCTTTCTTGACATAAGCACCAGAGTATTCATTCAACTCACGGGCAACTGCACGTAAGTCAAAGCCCGACATTGTTGCTTTCATGCATCTCGCCCCCGAACATACCTGTAGCCGACGCTTCTTCAATCCTCACTTGAAACGAAGTAGAACTTTTCCAATGTTTTTTCCATCGTGAAGATATTGATGCGCTTCTGCTACATTCTCGACATCAAATACTGAATCAATAACCGGCGAGAGAGCCCCACTCATTATTCCCTGCAAGATTTTTTGGAGTTGAGCTTGCATTACTTTTTCATCCTTCCATGTCCCCATGTGGACTCCAAACACACCTCGGTTTCGTGTCATCAAGCGAAGCGGGTCGAATGCAGGAGTTTTTCTCCATGCCAAATAGGTTCGAAGAAGAGAGCGTTTCGCTGTTGGGGCAGCAGCAGACATTCCGTACGTATAGAGGCGACCACCTTCTTTGAGCACTGAGAGAGAACGAGTAAGATGGTCCCCGCCGATTGGGTCAAGAATATGGTCGACTCCAGCTCCTTCAGTTTCTTCCTTGATGATACTCACAAAATCCTCGTTATGCCGGTCGATTGCTCGACCGCCAAGCGATTCAATGATCTTCGATTTCGAGCCAGAGGCTGTTGCCCAGACCTTGGTAACCCCGGCTAATTGGCATAATTGGAGAGCAGCAGTACCTACGCCTCCAGCACCGCCATGAATCAATACGGACTCATCTTTTGTCATGTGGCCTAAATGATGCAGCATATGGTGGGCTGTAAGGTAGGTCACGGGCATGGCTGCTGCAACATCTAATTCGATCTCGTCAGGAAGCAGTAATACACGGCTTTGGTCGACCACGACATGGCTTGCTTGACCGCCGGTGGACATTGCAGCGACCACTCGCTGTCCAACAGTAAACCCAGTCTTTTCATCACCTACTGCATCGATGATGCCGCTGACTTCGTAACCTGGAGTAAACGGATAAGGTGGTCGAGGTTGATAGAATCCGAGACGCATCAAAAGGTCTGCAAAGTTGATTCCAGCAAAAGCCACCTTGACTCGCACTTCACCGGTTTTAGGTTCAGGCATCGGCATTTCAGCAATTCGAATCGTACTCGGGGAGCCGGCTTTGGTGAATTCGACTCTACGAGGCATAAATC
>CAJJCQ010000084.1 GCA_905182725.1 uncultured Candidatus Poseidoniales archaeon | reverse complement strand
AGTGGATTTCGGATGGTTCGAACGAATTTATGGGGTTTCCCGATTCGTCTTTGCAACGCGAAACCAAAGCACCGATATTGAGTGTGAGTAATTCAACAGCATCGGGGTTGAGGTCACCAACCATGTATCCTTGCAAGAGCCCAGGTTCGTTGAGCAGCGCTCCCATGCTTGGCCCAACCCCTGCATAGGGGTCGCATACGACCAATGGTCGGGCAAGTTTCGCTCGTAATTGTTTGGCTGAAGCGAGAGTTTCGATTCTTTCATTCGATAAGCGCGCTGAAAAATAGACCTTCGAAGAGTCAACCCAAAGCAAGTAACCGTTTTCACGAACACGGGTACGTGTCTCAACCGTGCCATCACGGCTGGCCAGAGGGTGAAGTTCTCGTACTCTAAATTCGCCTTTAACTCCCATATCTGCACACACTAACCTGATGTTTGGCAACTGGGTAAGCATAGCATCAGCGATCAATTCGCCATAATCCCACACCACTTCTTCAATTTTTACAATAAGGATGTCGCCTTGGATTTCATACGAACGGGGCCAATCTTCGCGGTGTGCATCGGCTAATTCTTCACCGATATGGTCGAGCCAATGCGTCGGGCCTTTCGGCTGAATCTCAATTTCCAGATGAGGGTTACTTTTCCAAACTTGATCCGATTCTAGAGGTGCTGAATCATTGAGTGGAAGGGCATTTCTTCCATCTTCAAGACGGGTGACGCCGGCTTCATTACTGGACCAGTTATGAGTGCGGCAAATGTCCAACCAGAGTTGGGTTTGCGCGCTCGGCACACTCAAATGACGCATGACACTCGCTCCATCCAAGCGAACCCGAGGTTTGAGCATGGCGGAGAAATCGACAGTTTTGGGAACGCTCCCAGATACAGGTTTACTGTTGATTGGAATGGGCCCGGGAACTGTTGCTGGGATGACTCTGGAGGCTCTTGAAGCTGCAAAGGAGGCATCTCATCGCCGTTATGAGGCTTATACTGCCTTGTGGCCAACATCCGAACTCGATGCACTTGAGCAGCGAATTGGAAGTATTGAACGAGTCATGCGTCCCGAAGTTGAGCAACCTGACGAATTGTTTACGCTTGCCAAAACTTCTCTTGTGGCTTTACTGGTCGTCGGCGACCCGTTACAAGCAACAACACACGTTGACCTTCAGCTGCAAGCCGAAGAGGCTGGAATTGAATGTCTCGTATTCCATGGTGTTTCAATAACGACCATTGTCACTGGTGCTATCGGCTTGTCGAATTATCGATTTGGAAGGCAAACTACACTGACCTATCCTTACGGTGGATGGGTTGCTACGTCGCCATTAGAAGTTCTAGCGGCCAATCGATTCCGTAATCTGCATACTGTCGCTCTTCTCGATTTAGACCCGACAGGAGAGGGTACTGGAGACCAGCGCCCAATGATGCCTTCTGATGCTGTCGAATCACTCAAACTCATGTGGCCAAAGTTACAAAACGAATTGGTGGAAATGCCCCCTTCGGATGATTCACCTCTTCAGGCTCTTCGGCATACCATGTGTCAAGAATATGTTTCACGAGGAATCGATGATGTTGCTGTGGTGCTCTGCGCGGACATGGGCACTGAAGATCAACGGATTGTATCTACAACTGTTGGAAAACTAAGTTCAATTCCTGGCGGGCGATTAAATTGCCTCGTCTTCCCTGCAAGCCTGAGTGAGGTTGAAGAGAAAGCGCTCCTTCGTTGGAGCAACGGTGAGTGATTACAATGGATGATAGTGCATTTCTTTTAGGCTCGTTTTTGTTGTTTATGCTGTTTTTTGCAGGTGTTGGGCTTGCATCAATGCGTGTTAAAGAAGACACTACTGATGATTACTTGGTTGCTGGAAGAGGGATGCATCCTGCTTTGGCAGCCTTGTCGGCTGTAAGCACATGGAACTCCGGCTACATGTTCATTGGGTTCATTGGGTTTATTTTTATCAACGGATATTCGGCAATCTGGATTGCCGTCGTTTCAACCATAGGGCAACTGGTCGCTTGGATTTGGCTCTACAAATACATCCAGAAAGAAGGTGAGACTCGAGGTATTCGGTCATTGTCTTCACTCGTTTCAAACACAACAGGCTCCCCAGAAGCAAAGGTAGCGGCTGTTCTTTCCGTAATTTTCCTCTCCATCTATGCAGCAGCACAATTGACTGCTGGCGGTATTGCTCTCGAAACAATGCTCAAATGGTCTCCGACCATCGGTATTCTCATCGGTTTCGTCTTAGTTGTCGCTTACTGTTATGCAGGCGGGATTCGTGCTTCGATTTGGACAGATGCTGCTCAATCATGCGTCATGATTGTTGGTTCAACCATTCTCTGTTACGTCGCCATCAAAGAAAGCGGTGGCTTTTCCGGTTTACATGACCAATTGAACAGCATCGAACCTGCCATGGTGAGTTTGTTTCCTTCTGGATTGAAGTTCGGCGCCACCTTGTGGATTGCTGCATTCTTCCTCGGTGGCCTCGGCGTTGCTGGCCAACCACAAGTTGTCTCACGTGTAATGACGCTCAAGGACGACAAGGCTCGAAAGCAAGCAATGGTCTGGTTCTTCGTTTGGCAGACTCCTTTCATCATCCTGATGTTCCTCATTGGATTGACATGCCGCGTCTTATTGCCGGAACTTGGCACCGATGGTGCTGAAACTGGCTTGCCGAAATTGGCTATGGAGCAATTGAGTCCTTTGCTCGGTGGCCTTATTCTTGCTTCGATTTTTGCCGCCACAATGTCAACTGCTGACAGTCAAGTCCTCGCATGCACAGCCGCAATCACCGATGACATCAGGCCACAGTGGAGTCAAGACCACAAGACAACAAAGAAAGTCACCCTCGCCGTAGCTGCTTTTGCAACAGTGATCTCACTGGTCGGTCAACAATTGCCTGGTTTCGGAGATTCTGTATTCTCTTTAGTCGTATTAGCCGTCTATGGACTTGGTGGAATCTTCGTACCTTTACTGCTCGTAAGAATGGCGGGATATGAACCGGATTCACAACACACCATCGCTATGATGATGGCGGCAATGACTGGTGTAATCGTATGGACAGTTCTTGGATTTGGCGATGATGTCTTCCCATCAGTTCCTGGAATGGGTGCAGCCTTTGCGACTCACTTCTTACTGTGTGCTTTCCGAGACAGTTCTGCCGACAATCCCTTTGGACGATACGCTGTTCCTGCGAGCAAACCAATGGGTATTGGCGCTGCAGTAGTGCTTCTTCTTGCAGCGAGTGTCGAAGTTTCGTACCTCGCTTTTTCACCTGACTCTTCAGAATCTTCAGATGCCGTTGGAACCTACAGCGTCTCGGCTAATTTTGAAACCATTGAATTCGATAGCGGTGGAGAATACATTGCCGATGGCGATACGTTCGTGCTGAATTTGTCAACCGATTCACTTAACAGCATCGATAATAGAAACATTGTCGGGGCAAAGATAGTGATGACCTATTCAGAAGATGAAAGTAGTGCTGGACTCGGATGCCTTGCACCAGGGGCCGCAAATACAGAACCTGATACCATTACGGGAATGCTGATGCACAGTGGATTCAATAATTCTGCAAGTGG
>CAJJCQ010000083.1 GCA_905182725.1 uncultured Candidatus Poseidoniales archaeon | reverse complement strand
TCCTCAACAACATCGACGGGTCTCAATTTGTGTCCGTGCATTTTGCCGGGCCAATTCGGGCAGCAGGTGGGACGGCCCAAGCGCTCGCAGTATTGATTGCTGACATGATTCGCCGAGAACTCAACATTGGCCATTACCAACCCACAGATCCAGAAGTTGAGCGTGTCAAAGAAGAATTTGGATTGTACAGGGGTAATTTGCAATACCGACCATCGCCAGAAGAAATCGAGGAAATTGTTCGTGCCTGCCCTGTGATGATCAATGGAGAATCAACAGAAAAAATAGAATGTTCGGGGTATGGACGAGTTCGTAACATCGACGAAGCACGGATTCGCGGAGGTGTTCTACTTGTCATCGGGGAAGGAATGTGTCTGAAGGCACCGAAGATTCAGAAGCATACTGAACGACTTAAAGTTCCTGGTTGGGATTTCATTTCGAAATTTGCCTCGAAAGGTAAATCCGATGACGATCACGGCGACGGTCCCCGATTTAAATCCCGTAAAGTTCCGACGATTACCAAATTTATGAAAGATATTATCGCCGGAAGACCTGTTTTTGGCGCACCCCTTCAACCGGGTGGCTTCCGTTTACGATACGGTCGCGCACGCCCCTCTGGACTTGCAGCAGCATCAACCAACACCGCCTCTATGCTGGCAATGGATGACTTCATCACCATTGGGACGCAAATGAAAATCGAACGCCCAGGTAAGGCGTGCGCCATCACTCCATCCGATGATACCGATGGCCCTTGGGTGGTTTTGCGAGACGGCCGTTTCCTCCGCCTCGATGATGCCAAAAGCTATACCGCAATCAGCTCGAAAGTAGGCTCTGTATGGGATAATGGAGAACTTGTGATCGGTTACGGCGAATTTATGGAGAATAACAAAAACTTGGTCCCTGCAGGTTATTCGAACGACTGGTGGGCAAGTGATTTGCTTGAAGAATTAAATTCCGAGGCAGTAGTTTCTGAATTTGCGAAACTCATTGAACAATCACGTTCATCGTTCCCAAACGGCGTACCTGGAATCCACCCAGAAGACGCAGAAGATCCTGATCAACAATTTCATGTCCGCCGGAAATGGCATGTATTCTTGGCGGCTTGTTCGGTAAACTGGGAGCAAAGTAAAGGCGTTGCTCTCCGGTTCAAGACTTCTATCCCAGCCCCTCACAACCCCTGGTTCCTCGACCTACCGATTGAATGGGTGCCTTCCGTTCTAGAAATGATAGAGCAAGCAACGATCGAACCTTTTGGAACCTCAAACACCCCCCTCCTCGCAATTGAAGAACATCTTCAAGCCATGCCCCTCGATGAAAAGAGGCAACTCCGAATTCGTGGTGGCGTGAAGAATTGGGCACCCGAGACAATGGATTTGTTAAGGCCCGAAACACTTGACGATTTAGAAAAGTTCGACATTCCAGGTTTGAAATTACAACCAATCAAACCAATATTCACCAAAGAATTACCCGAGGCATGGGCGTATATTCAACATGGACTCGCCAAGGGCGCTGCAATGATTTTGGGTCTGCGTCATCATCATGATGGCGATGACCTCGTGATTACATCCGGTTGGCCAGCATTACTCGAAGGCTTTGGATTTGGCGACGAAGATGAAAAACCTCTCCGCATTGTCGATGCCAAAACCCGTTTCACCGAACGAATCGATCAATTACACCAATGCCAACTCACCCTTACAGAGGAGCGTCAAAGACTCGAAGAACTTCGCCAAGCGCGTGCAACAGTCCGTATTGCGGCGGAAACAAGCGCTCGGCAGCGCGGACTCGGCATTGCCGACACTGACGAAGTAGGCCGACAAGCCGCAGCCCAAGTTCCAGACCCTGGGCCAGCAGACCCGCAACTGTATCTCGCTGCTCAAATACACGAAGACGACCACGATGTCGATGGAATTATGTTACAGGTTCGAAAGATCTCCAATTTACGTTGGGAGCACGCTGCACCCGTTCGAATTGGCTGTCGAATGGGGCGCCCGGAAAAAGCCGCACCGCGAGTCATGAATCCCATGACCCACGCACTTTTCCCGATTGATCTGAATGGCGGCAATCAAAGATTATTGGCCAATGCTGCTTCAAAACAAAGTATCCGCGTACAAATGGGCCGCCGAATCTGTAAGGAGTGCGGCAAAGAATCCCCTTTCATCCTCTGCCATCACCGGAACGTCGACTCTGATGGAGTTGAATTGGCTGGCAACACGTGTGGTGGCCGTACTAAAATGCGTGAATCCGGCAAAACAAAACGACGACGTCGCGGTGAAATTCAGACGGTTCGTTTGGACACGATGATCGAAGATGCTCGGATACGATTAGGCCTTGACCGAATCCCACGTCAAGTCAAATGCATGAAACAAATTGCAAGCAAAGACCAAACTCCAGAAGCCATTGAAAAAGGCTTGTTAAGAGCCAAACACCAATTGCCAGTATTCCGCGATGGAACGGTCCGATTCGATATGAGTGACGTGCCCATTACACATTTTACCCCACGGGAGATTGGCGTTTCTTGGCAAACACTTCTGACACTTGGATATGAAACTGATTGTGAAGGAAATCCCCTCCAAGATGATGAACAAATGCTCGAAATATTCCCCCAAGATTTCATCGTCAGTAAAAATGCCTGCGACTTCTTCGTTCGTACTGCACAATTCATCGATGAACTCCTGGTCCGTTATTATGGAATGGAGCCGTTTTATAATGTCAACACAGCTGATGATTTAGTCGGGCATTTGATTTGCGCTTTAGCCCCTCACACATCCGGCGGGGTATTGAGTCGGATCATTGGTTGGGCTGATTGTTCAGGCGGATATGCGCACCCGTTATTCCATGCTGCTAAGCGAAGAAATTGCGACGGCGATGAAGATGCCATCATGCTCTTGATGGATGGTTTACTCAACTTTAGCCGGGAGATTTTACCAGCCAATAGAGGTGGTTTAATGGACGCTCCACTCGTTTTGACTACGAGATTGAATCCAACTGAAGTTGATAAAGAGGCTCTGAACGTCGACTCAGGTTGGTTTTACAGCCGAGATTTCTATGAAATAACACTCTCGCAACCCCATCCCAAAGAATGCGCTGAACGCATGGATTTTGTCGAACGCCGTCTTGGCTCAGTTGCTGCAGTAAGAGGCTACGGATACACTCATGACTGCTACGCTCTCGACCAAGGGCCTGCTCTTTCAGCGTACAAAACGCTGGATACAATGATTGACAAAATGAATGGACAATTAGATCTGGGGCACCGTCTCCGGGGAGTCGATGTTCGAACAGTAGCATCCAGTGTTGTACGCTCTCACTTTTTACCTGATTTACGAGGTAATCTCAATGCCTACGGCCGTCAAAAAATCCGCTGCCTCAAATGCGCTCATTCGTATCGCCGTATGCCTGTAGCAGGAAACTGCATCCAGCCAAAGAAAGAATCAGGTAGGGGACTTACAAGTGTTGGCGTAGCAAAATCCGAAGGCGGATTATGCGGGGGCAACCTCGCACTGACTGTTTCAGAAGGGGCGGTTCGCAAATACATCAAAGTCACAAAGCACGTAATGGCGAAATATGGTGTCGATAGCTATACCAAGCAAAACGTCGAATGGTTGTCCGATAGTGCAGATTCACTGTTCAACAATGACCGAGCTAAACAACTCTCATTGTCCGATTTCCTTTAATCTCAAAGTATCAAAACCATCGCGAATGCTGTTTTGTCCGGCTCGGCCTTTTTATCAAATGAGCATTAGAAGGTTACGAAGGGGAATCGCGATGGACGAAGCAACTCTGGTATTGAACATTATTCTCTATGTCCTTTTGCCACTTTGGGGGGTTGCCAGTATGCTTGATTGGTGGTGTCATAAAAAAACCAATATTGAATCCACTTCCGGTTTGCGTGAAGCAAATATTCACTGCCTCATGGGTGCTCAAATAGGGCTTCCATTGGTTCTTTCTCTTGTTTTTGAAGTCAATGTATTGATTCTTCTTCTTTGCTTTGCAGCTCTCATTGCCCATGAATTCATCGCTCACTACGATGTTCACTTTACGACCGGAAAAAGAGAAATCAGTATCTGGGAAGTTCACGCTCATAATTACTTGTCCACCTTACCGTTCTTCCTTATGCTTCTGATAGTTGTCCGAAAATGGGAAGTGTTCCTCGATTTGATTCGCTTGAATTGGGCCGGTGGGTTTTCCATGGAATGGCGGAAAGAGCCTTTGGGTGCAAGTGGCAATTATGCAGCCTTCTACATTACTACAATGTCGATCTTAGTGGTTGGCCCCTATGTCCAAGAATGGTGGCGATGCTGGTCATATGAACGAAATCTTGCCAAGGAGGCGACGCAATGACAGTTTACATTACGAGTACCGGCTCTTTTTTACCAGGCCCAGCAATTTCAGTCGACCAAGTCGAAAACATACTTGGGGCCGTCCATGGCAAACCTTCTTCTCTTCGTGTCCAAATTCAAAAAGCGAACAAAATCGAAACGCGTCATTATGCAATCGATGAACAACAAAAAACTACACACAGCAATACTGAAATGGCAACAAATGCTGCGGAACAGTGCCTTGACCGAGGCTTTGTCCATCGTGATAAAGTCAGTATGTTAGCCGTTGCTTCGACGCAAGGAGACCTCCCCGCCCCGGGAATGGCAAGCATGGTACAAGCGGAATTGGAATTGCCTGAAGTAGAAATTCTTACGACACACGGAATATGTTCTTCCTCAATTATGGCACTGAAAGCAGCTTGGAACAGCTTGCGCCTTGAAGAACACGAAGCCGCCCTTGTCGTCTCCAGTGAATTAGCCAGCCGGCTTCTCAAAAAACAACGGTATGAGGCTGCGACCACCTCAACTTTTGCAGCCAAACGTATTGATTTCAGTACCGAATTTCTCCGTTGGATGCTTTCTGATGGTGCAGGAGCGCTCTTACTGCAAAACAAACCAGCCCCCAAAGGTTTCAGTTTACGGATTGATTGGATTCGAGGCTTTTCTCACGCACACGCTCTTCCTACTTGCATGAGTGTCGGTTCAGCAGGGCGTCCAGAAGACCCTCGCACTTGGCAAGATTATGACACCTATGCAGAAGCAGAGCAAGACGGAGCCCTCCTTCTTCGCCAAGATGTTCGTCTCCTCGATAACCTCATGCGAATGGGTGTCGATGGATATCTTCGCTTGGTCGAAGAAGGCGTGAGTAAACCCAGCGAAGTCGACCATTTCTTGTGCCATTACTCAAGCCACCACTTTAGAAATAAAATTCTTGAAATGCTTGACACGGCCGGTGTAGGCATACCAGAAGAGAAATGGTGGACCAATCTCTACTCACGTGGGAACACAGGTTCAGCGTCTCTCTTCATCATGCTTGATGAATTCTTGCGTACAGAGGAAGTAACAGTAAAAGAAGGAGACAGAGTTCTCTGTTTTGTTCCAGAAAGTGGCCGTTTCAATACGACCTATCTGCAATTAACGGTGGTGAGTGAATGAACGATGGTGAAATTTCAATCGAAGGTGGCGGTTCCACAGTAACTCAAGAAAGCGAGCATGAAGGAGTTATTTTGAACCCACATGCTCAAGTTTGCCTTCAACAACTCCTCCGTATTTGGCTCGGTTTTGAACGAGACTTGTCTAAAGTCCCTCTTCTTCGCCGAATAGATCTCGGCACCTATACAGTCGAAGACCATCAAATATTTTTGAGAAACATTCGGCAACAAGTCATCGAAGGCTCACGATGGATTACACGAACCGCGAGTAGTTTTGACCGAGACCACTCCGAAATCCGTTCAACCATTATCAGCCACGCTGTCGATGAACACCGAGATTATGAAATGCTTGAGAAGGATTATGTCGCATCAGGTGGCCAACTCGAAGATATCCTCAATATGGAGCGTAATATCGGTTCAGAAGCCTTACACGGTTTCCTTATGCATCGTTCCTCTCGTCCAAACCCAATCGATTTACTCGGTGCAATGTGGATCATTGAAGGTCTTGGAGAAAAGATGGCGAATTCATGGGCTGAACGAATCCAAGAACTCACTGGCTTATCCGAAGATTCAACCCGTTTCATGACGTACCATGGAGAAAATGACAGCGACCATATGCAGCGTTTTTATGCAACGCTAAACAGCGTTTGTGTTAATGAAAAAGCAATTAAAAGTATTGTGAAAACATCCAAAGTTGTTGCCCGACTTTACCGATTACAATTGGAGGAAATTGAATATGACATCCAGTGAATTAACATTATCTCGAAAAGAGCGACGTGCTCAACGCCGCCTTGCCAAAGCACTCGCTAAAAACCACGGAAGAATGCCAGCATCTCTGAGCGATGCATTGAGTGGCGATGACAGCCTCCCTTTAGACTTGGAAGCAAAAGAATACTGGCTCAAAGATTTGCAAAACCCGCTACGCGTTGTCATTTTACCAACCTTGAAAATACTCCTCAGCATTACGCTTCACATCACCTATTACCTCAAGCGACTGTCACCTATTCAATGGAGGGCACATGGATTCCTTCAATGGCAAATTTGTTTTTTTATGAAACACTTCGTTCGCCCAGAAGCTAATATCTTGATTCTTCGACATTTCCAAACCGAGAGTAATCTGTTGAATTTCGTGATTGATAATTCTGGAAAAGAAGGCGTGGAACCAGTTCTCATTTATCCTAAAGTCATTCGAGACCTCATGGTTCAGACCTTTGTCCACCACGATCAGGGCGTCTTGATGACCATGCGTGATTTGGGCGACATGAAAGGCGAAAATTGGCCAATCGCTGAAGAGGAGTTACAATGGACAAATTGGACACCTGTCGACATCCAATATTCACCTTCTCGAAAGAAATGGTCGCAATTCCTTGATTTTGAAACTGCTCATGAATTATTCAAAACTACGTTCTGCTTTTGGCTGACTGCTAAAGAATACGAGTCCGCCATCAACTCGTTTCAATTCGACCATTCAGTCGGTTTGCGTATTGATGAAATCGTCGGAGCTGCACATTTTGCAGACCTTGCCCACAACCGCTTCCCAATGATTCTCGTCGGTCCAACCGGCCTTTCGTATCGCTTCCTTATGCATGGCTTTTTTGTCGAACATGCACATGCACATCTCGAAAGAATGCGTGCCCAATTGGGGTTGGAGAATCGATGATGTACAGCCTTTTGATCGGGTGGTATGTCTTCATTGGACTTGGAGTTTCACTTGGTACCCATCGTCTGATTTCTCATAATTCATTTCAATCGAATTCAGTACTGAAGTACCTCTTGGTTTACGCTGGAACGCCGGCCGGACCACCAATTCAATGGGCACTGAACCACCGTATCCATCACAAAACTACGGATACGGCAGACGACCCCCACTCCCCGTACTTTGGTGGTTTTTGGCATGCACATTGCGGCTGGTATCTGCCCACAAGCAGCACCATAGCCGCCACACTGTATGCCATTGCAGGTCCTATTCGCACCGTTATCGACCCTTTCATTTGGAAAGGCTTTCCAGAAGAACTGCCAAAGGATTTGGATGCACCGTTGTTGAAATTGATGAGTCGCAGACCAGTGAATTTCATACTCGCATTGTCCCACCTTCTACCATTCTATTTCTTCTATGTTGAACTTGGATGGTTTGGCATCGCTCTTGGTTGGTTGATTACGGTGTTGTTTTACAACATCGGCGACTCTATCAATTCAGTCTCTCATTTGGTTGGTTCAAGAGATGATCCAAAGACCGAAGCACGCAATTTCCTACCAAGCGCAATGCTCACGATGGGTGAAGGAAACCACGCAGAACACCATCGAACACCAGGTAATGCAAATTTCGGAGGTTTTGACATTGGTTACTTTTTCTTACGAATGATGAAATTAATTCGAATGGTTAAACTAAAACCCCACCAAGATTGACTTCACTTCGTATGGGCGCCTTCAAGGGGCCCGAGTGGAATGATTCGGAACGGGTTGATGCTTTCATGCGACCAGAAATAATGTGCTTTGATGTGGTGCCAATGACAGGTTTCTCGAATACCAGGTTGATTGAGCATTCGTTCGACAAATGCTTGGAGATTCGGATAATCAATGATTCGTCGGAGATTGCATTTGAAATGAACCACATACACCAAATCAAAGCGCGCCAAGGTTGGGAAGAGGCAAATATCTGCTTCAGTAAGTTGTCCCTTCCCGTCTCCGACTAACCATTCACGCCCTTCAAGATGAACTTCCAATTCATCAAGACGGTTGAATAAGGCCGTGACCGCCTCATCATAAGCTGTCTGTGTTCGCGCGAAACCGGATTTGTATACACCGTTGTTGACCGATTCATAATTGGCATCGATCATTTTGTCAATATCGGTTTTGAGTTCGTCCGGGCATAATGTCCTCCCATTACCGAGGCCGGATTGAGCGAGCGTGTCGAACATTCGAACAATTTCTCTACTTTCGTTATTGACAATGGTGCTGTGCTTTCTGTCCCATAAAACGGGAACAGTCCCTATTCTGCCACTTTCACCCCAACCGTCAAACGCTCGACTGTAGATTCCTTCCAAACTGGTTTCACCGTTGACAGTATCGGCGGTAGCCCCTTCTTCTTCTGGATTAAAAGACCATGAACCATTAGGATTCATGCGCCAGTCGACAACATCGAATGTCATGTGTTCTTCAAGCCCAAGTAGTACCGATGTGATGAGAGTTCTGTGCGCCCACGGGCATGCATGCGATATGTAGAGGTGGTATCGTTGGCTTTCAACGTCGAAAGCATCGTCGTGCGCAATCTGGTCACGGAATTCACTTGACTTACGGACGAATTTCCCCGATTCAAAGGCCTTTGTCCATGCTCCTGCTTGCTCGTCCGTCGGCTCCATACTTTTGTCATGCATAGGTTTCTTATCAACAAATGCAGTATCTTCATCGGTACTTCGATGCCGATGTCACTTGAAACCCCCATCATCTCAAGCCACCTTGTCCATTCTCATCACATATTATTAACGAACACCGATGAGTCTACTACAGGAGAGTTTGAAGTCATGTCCAATACCTTTGCAGAGCATACACTTCTTCTCATCGATTGTCAAAAAGGATTCGATGACCCTCGATGGGGTGAAAGGAATAATCCTCATTTCGAAGCACATGCGAAATCTCTTCTTCATCACTGGCGAAATTTGAAGCGGAACATCATCCATGTTCGGCATTCTTCAACAGAGCACGACAGTCCATTGGGTCACCAAAAACCAGGATTTGCATACTCTGACTGGGCAGTTCCACAAGACAGCGAAGCAGAATTTGTGAAAAGTGTGAACAGTTGTTTCATTGGCACTGAATTAGAACAATTTCTAAAAAACAAAGGAATACACAAACTGGTGGTTTTAGGCCTGACAACGAACCACTGCATCTCAACCAGTGTCCGAATGGCAGGCAATTTGGGATTTGATGTCAAGTTGGTTGGCGATGCTTGTGCTGCATTCCCACGTGCCTCAATAAACGGAGGTATGTTTGATGCAGAAACTCTTCACCAAACTGCCCTCGCAAGTTTGCATGGTGAGTTTTGTACCGTTGTAGATGCAGAGAGCATCACAAGGGATTGAAAATCAAGCGAGTGGCTGCGGTGCTGCAGCATTTACTTCTGCTGAAACGCCGTCTTGGTAACGAGCAAAGTTTTCGTTAAACATCACTGCGAGTTTATCCGCAGTCACGTCGAAACTTGCTGCGTCAGCCCAAGTGTTACGAGGTTGCAAGATTCCTTCAGGAACATTGGGACATTCGACAGGTACTTCGAATCCAAACCGCGGGTCGAGGACGTATTGTACGTTATCCAACTTACCATCCATAGCTGCATTGAGCATAGCACGGGTGTATCGTATCTTCATTCGATTACCAACGCCGTATGCGCCACCTGACCAGCCGGTGTTAATGAGCCAAGCATTTGCACCATGTTCTTCCATCTTGTTCGAAAGAAGATCGGCGTAAACTCCAGGGTGCATTGGCATAAACGGTTCACCGAAGCAAGCAGAGAAGGTTGCTTGAGGTTCTTTGACACCAATTTCAGTTCCTGCTACCTTTGCAGTATAGCCTGAAATAAAGTGGTAAGCGGCTTGTCCAGGGGTCAATCGAGAAATCGGCGGTAAGACGCCAAACGCATCACATGTCAAGAAGATGACATTTTGAGGATGTCCGCCCTTGGAATCCATGGTTCGGTTTTCGATGAATTCAATTGGATAAGAGCCGCGGGTGTTTTGGGTCTTGCTCACATCAGTAAAGTCAGGAACGCCTTCTGAATCCATCACGATGTTCTCAAGAACCGTTCCGAACTTCTTGGTTGTGCCGAAGATTTCAGGTTCATCTTCTTCCTTAAGGTCGATGAGCTTAGCATAGCAACCGCCTTCGAAATTGAACACACCGTTTGCGCCCCAACCATGTTCGTCATCGCCGATGAGAGCACGATTCGGATCTGCGGAAAGAGTTGTTTTACCAGTTCCAGAAAGTCCAAAGAAGATAGCGGTATTTTCACCAGTGGTGTTCGCTGAACAATGCATGGGGAGGATTCCTTTCTTTGGAAGGATCAGATTCATTACCGAAAAGATTGATTTTTTAATCTCTCCAGCGTACCGAGTACCTCCAATGATGACTTCTTTTGCAGCATAATTGACGATGACGAAACATTGCGAGTTCAAACCATCTTCCTCAGCATTGGCTTCAAAGTGTGGCGCATGAAGCACGGTAAATTCAGGAGAATGAGTGCTAAGTCGCTCTGCGTCAGGTCGAATGAACATGTTGCGTGCAAAGGCGTTATGCCAAGCATTTTGGTTGATGACTCGAATCGGTAAAGCCTCACTGAAGTCTGCACCACAGTAGAGGTCTTGAACAAAGAGTGTATCTTGTGCTGAAAGATAATCTGCAACTTTCGCCCTCATTTTTGTGAAAGTGGCCAAATCTGTTGAGATATTGACATTGCCCCAGTTGATGTCTTCGGAAGTGGTATCTTCATCAACGATGAATTTGTCATTAGGAGAGCGTCCTGTACGTTCGCCAGTCTCGGTAACCAAAGCTCGATGAGAACTGAACACACCTTCATTTCGGGCGACAGCTAATTCGATGAGGACTGGAGCCTCTTGGTTCCAATACACCTCTCCCGAGGGAGTAATTCCGTGCGCGTTGAGGTCTCCGGTCGGAGTCCCATGGGTGGCCGCCATGCCACCTCCTTCCGCGGACCCTCTTTGTCCCTTTTGGCGGTAGGACTCCTCCAAATACCATCTTCTTTCTTAGAAACCAATGTATAGCGGCGTGATTGTTGTAAACTCGGAAAAGATGCAATATCTCTGAAAAGAGGAGCCGGATTCACGAATCATCGAAAGCATTGAAGGCAACTTGGAACGGGTAAGGTTTCATGACTGGGGAGTCGAATGGCGGTACATCCGAAGAAACCCCCTCCCAGCCGAGAGACGAAGTCGTTCGGAAACGTGACTTTCAACGCGCTCAAGGCGTGGACATTCATTCATTCATGGTGAAACAAGACGGAGAGAAGTCTCCAACAACCCCCAAACCCCCTTTATCCGAGCCAGAGGATATTGCCGTGGGCGAGATTACTTCCTTGTTTTCCTCTGGAGAAGAAGAGCATCACAGCCCCGGTTCTGTACAATCCGATGGCACAGTTCTTCAAAAGCCAGAAATGGATAGCGTTACAGATCTTGCAGTACACGGTGAGAAGCGACTGAGTTTCGGGCTCTTGGTGGCGATGGTACTCACATGGTCGGCTATCGGAGCCCTTGTTGGAACGGTACTCCCCGAAATCCCCAGCGGATTAGGACTCTTAGCCATGGGTCTTTTCGGCCTTTATCTCGGTGAGCGATGGATTCCAAATCCAAACATGCGCCTTTTGGGCGTGACTTGGGTTATTATCTCGATGAAACTCTTCTATGGGCTTGCTATTGACGCTTGGCATTGGGGATGGTTTGACGGACTTCCATTTGGAGCAAACGAAATGTTCGGCACGACTCTTATCGGTATTGTTTCACTGAATATATTCTTGGCACAACGTCACGATGAAGATGCGATTGCAGCTCAGGCCACTCTTATCCTCTTGTTGGTTGGAAGCGCTGCAGGGGCTTTCTATGGCGAAATAGGCGTCGCAGCGATGATTGGTGTAGGTACTCTGCTTATGCATGGCCTTGCCATTTACCGTCAATCTGGCAACCTCGCCAGTCTTGGTATTGCATCCTCTTATCTCTGGGTTGGAATCCATGCTCTTTCAGACGACTGGGCACTCTTTGGCCTCGAAATTGTACCGTTTGAAGACGGATTGTTGCTCTTCTTGTTGATGACCTGTGTGACGGCAACCAATGCGATTATTGCCGCAAAGTTTGTTCGGGCTGAAAATTGGTTTTCCAAGGCTTTTGAAGCAATGGGCCTTGGCAAACCTGCACTCTGGTCAGTTTCTGTGAGCCTTGGAATGATTGGTGCGTTATTGGCCATCACGGCACACCGATTGGAGACAGGCTATGCACTTGCACAATTGATGCTTCTTATTTCTGCCTTCAGCGGATCATATCTGGTTGTTCGCGGTATAGATGTGAGGAAATTAGCCCCTTACATCATCTTTCCAGCACCGTTTCTTTTGATCGGACTTTCGTTGTACACCTCGGGCGCGTTTGACATTACTTTGCCGTGGAACTTGGACGGTTACAGTTTGTATGCCGTATTTACAGCCATGTTCACTGTTGTTGCTCTTTTGCGAAATCAAACAGCGGTCTCAGACCACGTACTTTGGCTTGGAGGCCTTGCCATCGTTCTTTTACTCACTCTTCTTATTCCGTCAGGAGGTTCAGCCAACGGCGCTCGCCTTCTTTTGATTACACAAGGTATTGTTTGGATTGGCCTTTCTGGATTAGCAGTTTACCGCTCTTCACCTTCGATCGCAGGAACGGCTGTCTTGGGCCCTTGGGTTTGGCTCCTACTGTTTGCAACCGATGCCGACGCCCGCCTTATCTCTGCTGATTTCATTCCAATTTCAATAAACGAAGTCGACTTATTCCTGTGGATGAGCCTGCTGGTCGTACAACAAATCTGGGTCAATCTCCGTCATGGTGAAGTTGGATTAAACCTCGCAGCACGACTGGTTGGCCTTTCTGAAGTTGGCGCAAGGCTCCGAGATTCTGGCTTAGCTAAACTATGGAATCTGAGCTTCCTCTTCTCCGTTGTTGTTACTTGGGCCATTGTTCGCCCAAACGCATTACCAATGTATGGAGTCGTTATCATTCTCGGTAGTCTGCTTATCGGTCATTCACTGATGGTGTACTTTGAAAGGCATCTTGGAAAACCTCAAACGTTGATGACTTTTTGGGGCATTTTCGCTCTTTTACTTTCTTGGACCTACGGGCAATCTTCGTTTTGGGCGTTTTCTTTAGTGGTTTCATCGGCCATTTTGCTGAAATCATCCGACCGCAGACGCGCAGCCGGAGCGACAGAAAGCGACCTCGAACGCTTCGAAACTCTTCCCGGCCAATTACTAACAATGATGATGGGTTTCCTTACGGCATTTTTCATTATGATTGCTTTGGACCCTGTTACAACCGCCCCTTTAACCGGTGCAGAATATATGCTGGACAAGGAAACAAACCTCTTGGTTTTGATGCTCATTGGACTGGTTGCATTAGTATTGTATCTTTTGCGAGCAGCGACATTAGAGAAACTCTTACCACCTGCAGTGACTGCAGTAGCTCTCATCATTTCAATGGCTTTAGCAGGGCGTTCGATCGCTGTTGAAATTGTCGTCTTAGCATCGATTATAGCGTTCGTAGGGTCGGGGGCTTATCTTGCCATTCAGGGCGAGTTCCGTTCAGGTATACGGGCCCTCACCAAGAAAGAGAACCGAATACAGCGGCTCAAAGATAAACAAGACCGCATCCAAACATTCCTTGAATCCTCGGGAATGGAAGGTTCTGAAGTTCTACAACTTGACGGCACCCAAGAGAGCGATACAACAACTTCGAGCCCAACAAGTAACTTACGCCTGATTGATACAGAATTGTTAACCTTGGCAGAAAAGCAGAGAAAACGGCAACGCCGTTCAGGTTCTTCGGGAGAAATGGACCTCTATGTTGGAGATATTCACCACCAACCAACGATTGTCCTCCTTTTCCTCTCAACGACGATCCTTGCAACATCGTTTCTTTCATTCACCTCTGGTGCCACTCTCCTTGCTCTTTCATTCAGTGTGATGATCTCTATCTTGTTCGTCGGCCTTTCACGAATTCGTGCAAACCAAATTGGACTAAGGCTGCCTGATATCATGGGCATAGAGGCTCCGATCGCCCTTGGGATGTTGGGCCTTGTCTTGGTTCACGTTGCAGGTCGAGCTTCGAATTCCGTTGTTATACTCGGAGATGCAACCCATCTGGTTGTTTTCTTCGGCGGGCTTGTGATGTTAGGTGGAATCGGACTTCTTGGCCGAAATGATTTGGGGCACAGAATCCCTAATGCCCTTGAGGGGGTCATCTATCTTGCAGCCTTAGATCGAGTCTTGTGTGTCGTCATTGGAGGTGAAGTTCCAATCCCATTCGGTATTGATCCGTTTGTTGCAACACTCTCAACACTCACTTGGACAGTTCCTTTTGTTATTATTGAGGCTCTTCTCCTTGCTGCAGTCTTCGGATTTGATTGGGTTGAAGGCAAACGTATCCAACATGACCTGAGTGACCACAGAGGAGCTGGTGGCCGTTCTGCCTGGATCTTGTTTGTCGCCCTGCTCTCCTTTGGGCCAGCAGCATTTGCAGTCATCATGTTGTCTGCCCGCCGTGGTGTTTGGTGGACTCAACCTGCAGTTGTTCTTGCTGCTTGGTTGATGATTCCGATGGCATATTTGGCAAGTAGTGCATGGCTTTCAGACATCATTGCCCTTCCATCTCTCAGTTTCATTGCTTCATGCCTTGGCTTCCTTAGCATCCTTTTCGTAGTATGGGCCGTACAACAACGGCAAGGTCTTTGGCTTCCTGCAGCATTATGGGCAATGCACATTCTCTTGATTGGTTCAGCATTCGGACACGCCCATCTCTTGTACGCGGTGTTGTTTATCCTCTTATCCTCAACTGTTTCATGGGTCAGTGGCGTTCTCACGCTCCGTAAATCTTGGAGAGTTGTTGGCGCCCTTGACCTTGTACTGAGTTGGATTGTTGCCGGAATTGTCATCATTCAGGGAGCCTCAGTCGAAATTCTACTCGCCATCTTAATCGCATCAGCAGCCTTACTCGGCCTCGTGACCTACCTTACGCAGACCCACGAGGGCGAAATGGCGAACGAATGATTTGAGCGTTAATGTTCGTTTGAAAAAAAGCCATATGCTGGAGCAAATTGTATATACTTTGCATCCCATGGATTTTTTATGTCACAGTTATTCCAAATGGACCGATACCTGATAAGAACGAAATTTTGGAGAGTATTCGGTGGAGCGTTTTACTTTGAAGATCTCGAAGGAAACGTCATTGCATATTCAAAACAGAAGCGCTTCAAATTGAAAGAAGATATTATCCTGTATTCAAATGAAAGTTGCACTGAACCTTTGGTTCAAATCAAAGCGCGTTCAATACTCGATCTTGCAACTACCTACGACATCATCGATACTCAAACAGGGATAAACCTCGGTTCAGCAAAGCGTAATTTTATGAAATCGATTCTCAAAGATTCATGGACTATTAGCGATGCATCTGGTAATCCTTATGCACAATTCATCGAAGACAGTATCGCAATTTTACGTCGTTTCATACCCCTTATTCCAGCGAAATACCATTTTGAAATAACCGGACACCCGCCGA
>CAJJCQ010000082.1 GCA_905182725.1 uncultured Candidatus Poseidoniales archaeon | reverse complement strand
GGTGGAAAAGTTTTGATCCCAGCATTTGCAAACGGCAGGACGCAAGACGTTGTCATGCGCCTCCACAAATACCTTCCACACCTTGATGTTCACGTCGATGGAATGGGTAAAAGAATTGCAGGTATGCAAATGAACCACCCTGAAACACTTCGAGACCCGGATGCTTTCAAGACCGCATGGGCGTGGAGCCGTAGAGTTTCAAGCAAATCAGATCGTAAAAAAGCTCTCGAATCAGACGTTATCGTTTCAACTTCAGGAATGTTACAAGGTGGGCCATCAATTTGGTACCTCAACCGCCTTCGCCATGATCCAGCGAATGCTGTTCTTTTTACCGGCTATCAAGCATCGAATACCGGAGGAAGAAAACTCCAGGACGAAGGGAAAATAAACATTTTTGGGAATGAAACCGATATACCATTAGAGTGGAAATCTTACTCATTTTCAACACATGCAGGACACAAAGAAATTGTAGATTTTGCTGCAGCATGTGACGCAGAAGAAGTCATCGTCTACCACACCGATCCGACCAATGCACGACCCCCTCTTGTTGCTGCACTGGAGAAAAACGGACATATCGTTCATAATCCTGTAAACGGGATTTCAGAGTACCTTGGTGAAGAATACAGCCGAAGTAATTGAATACAACCACGGTAAGCGGTAGTTGATTCCCATGGCAGCAAAGGCACCTAAAGGCTCCCAACCCAAAAAGAAAAAGCGTAAGATGCGTTTATCTTTGAAACAAAAGAAGTTGAGTGTAAAGTCTGACAAGTATACAGATTCACTTGGCTGGTCCCAAGATGTCGGCCGGACCCTTGGCGACGCACCCGCTCCTGTGGCGGCAGAGACACTCAAAGTCCAATGCGAACAGTGTGGTTCTATGCTCAAAATCCCTAAACCGAAAAGATCTCGTTACACCGTAACCTGCGCTTATGCAGAATGCGGCTTTGTCATGAATTTCGAATAAGCAGTCTTGAGGCGAAAGCATGGATCAGGGTTTTGCCCTTTTTGCAATATGCAGTGGGCTTTTTTTAATTTCAATTCTTTATTCTAGTGTTGGTCATGGCGGAGCTTCAGGATACCTCGCCCTTCTTTCGTTAACAGCATATGGTGAAATGCAAAGTGCGTGGCTAAAACAACACGTCTGGGTGCTCAATCTTGTTGTTGCGGGATTAGCGTTTATTCATTACTCAAGAGCGGGACATCATTCCCGTTCAAAATCCCTTCCTTTCCTCCTTGCCAGCATTCCCTTTGCCTTTCTTGGAGGTTACTTACAAGTCGACGGGGCGATCTATGACACCCTTCTTTCAATCACGTTACTTTATGCCGCATTCCGCCTTTTTTCCGTCAAAAAAGAACTCGACGTCACTCAAATTACCGATCCGGAAAAAACACAAGCATATGCATTCGGTGCTGGAATTGGTTTTTTCAGTGGAATTATAGGGGTGGGTGGCGGTATTTTCCTCTCCCCTGTTCTCCTTCTCAAACAATGGGCCACTCCTAAAGCAGCAGCAGCAACAGCAGCTCTGTTCATTTGGGTAAATTCTGCCTCCGGCCTTCTCGGCGCAGCAGCATCAAATCAACTTGTTTTGGAAACTCAAACTCTTCTTCCTTTCATTATAGCAGTCCTTCTTGGAGGTTTGATTGGTTCGCGCTATGGTTCGAATCACGCCAAACAATCAACGGTGCGGAATCTCCTTGTTGCTGTTCTCCTCCTTGCCTCAGTAAAACGAATATCTGAATTATTGTTCTAAAGCCACTACCGTGAACCTCAAACCAACTGAACCGATGGTGTAACCATGCCCGAGACCCCCTACTTCGTTTCATACCCTGAAGCGATAAAGATTCTCGAAAGCCAACCCCTTTCCCTCCCTACAGAGATTGTACCTCTCGATGGTGCTCATAACCGAATCTTATCGGAAGATTTAGAATCTAAAGTTGACGATCCTCGATTCGATAATTCCTCAATGGATGGCTTCGCTTTCCGCTACCAAGATTCCCTCACCCCCCCAACCCACCTTTCTATTATCCATACCCTCCAAGCAGGGGCAGAACCATCACCTCTTTGTGTTGAAAAGGGCCAAGCGGTTCGCATAATGACTGGAGCACCAATACCAGATGGTGCTGACTCAATTCTCCCCATCGAACGGTGTGAGGTCGATGAAGGAAATTCAACCCTCCTCCTCAACGAGGAAGGAAAGAAACATTTCATCCGAAAACAAGGTGAAAATTTGTCAAAAGGACAGATTGCATTGAATAAAGGCGCCCACCTCACCCCTTCTTCTATCGGACTTTGTGCTACAATGGGATATCCAGAAATACCGGTTTTCCAACAAGCAACAATAGGGATACTTTCGACGGGTGATGAACTTCAACTCCCTGGTACAAAACTGAATGAAAGTGAAATTTACGAATCCAATTCATTTGGACTATCCGGCCTCGTGAAATGGGCTGGACATACTCCCAAAAGGTACGATTCAGTTGTAGACTCAATCGACATATTACGAAATAAACTCGACAAAGCCGCGGAAGAATGCGACTTAATTTTAACCTCAGGTGGCGTTTCAATGGGTGATTGGGATTTAGTCAGAAAAATAATGGAAGAAGAAGGCGACATCAAGTTTTGGCGAGTAAAGATTCGCCCAGGCTCCCCTCCTTTGTTCGGGTATTGGAAAGGCGTCCCAATCTTTGGATTACCGGGCAACCCGGCAAGTAGCCACGTCGTGTTCCGGATGCTCGTTGCACCCTATCTTCGCGCATCAACTGGGGGCGGGGGGATTCAAGAACGCCGCGTTCGTGTCAAACTTGCTGAATCGTTCAAGTCCGATGAGAAATTCCTCGTATTACGTAGAATTAAGGTGGATACCTCAGGCGAACAACTGCGAGCATATTCGACAGGATACCAGGGCTCAGGGAACCTCAATAGTTTGGTTCTTGCTGACGCACTCACACTTCTTGAACCAGGACACAGTGGGGAGAAAGGCACATGGTGCGACGCTCTTCTTTTGTAGGTGAATCATATGAAATTTATAGCAGAAAAAACAGGAACTTTACTCGACATACTCGGCGGTTTTATGGATAATACCTCGCGTACTAAACTACGACAAATGTTGACAGAAGGCCGGATACAAGTTGACGGAACGGTTGAGCATAAAGCGAAATTCGAAATCACAGAAGGCATGGTAATTGAATTGATGAGCCGCGTTAAAGCGCATGAAATAACACCTCCACCAGCTGTAAAACAGAAGAAAATTGACCTGAAGGTTCTCTGGGAAGATGAAGCAATACTTGTGGTTGAAAAGCCAGCGGGGCTTCTTTCAATTGCCACCGATAAAATGGAAATTGATACTTTACACGGCAGATGTGTTGACTATGTTCGACAAAAAGACGAGAAAAACTGGTGTTATATCGTTCACCGCCTTGATCGAGATACATCTGGTGTGATGGTTTTCGCCCTTCATCAACGGCACAAAGAATACATCCAATCACAATTCGCCGACCGCGCCGTTCACCGCACATACCACGCTTTGATTGAAGGCAGACCAAAGGAAATGAAAGGAACTGCAAAAGAATGGCTCGTTGAGGACAAGAACCTCTTTGTTAAGCGTGTGAAATCAACATTCCACGGTTCAAAAGAAGCCATTACTCACTGGGAAGTTACAGATACAGATAATCACACCTCACTGATCCAAATCACCATCGAAACAGGCCGCCGTCACCAAATACGGATGGCAATGCGGTCTCTTGGGTGTCCTGTCGTTGGTGATGAATTACACGGAGCAGAATCCAATGCTTTCAACCGAGTATGCCTCCACGCCTCAGCTCTCGAATTCCTTCATCCAGAAACCGACGAACCGGTGCGATTCGCATCAGATATACCGTTTCAATAAGAATACACATGACCCAACCAATTCCGAGACTTCTTGAACCATCGACGAGCGCAACAGGATGATAGCATGGTGAATGAGGGTCTCGATCATGGGTGGATAGAGGTTCGCGGTGCCCGCACCCACAACCTCAAAGACATCACTGTACAACTTCCACGGGGAAAATTCGTTGTAATATCTGGTGTATCGGGTTCTGGGAAATCAAGCCTCGCTTTCGACACCCTCTATGCTGAAGGACAACGACGTTATGTGGAGAGCCTTTCCTCATACGCTCGTCAATTTATTGGTCAGATGAAGAAAGCCGATTGCGATGGCATTGAAGGCCTTTCACCAGCAATTTCCATCGACCAAAAACAAGGTTCACACAACCCGAGGTCGACGGTAGCAACCGTTACCGAAATCCAAGATTACTTTCGTTTGTTATGGGCGCGAATAGGTAAGCCGCACTGTCCAACTTGCGGCAGAGAAGTTGCTCGGCGAACCGTGCAAGAAATTGTCGATGACATCATATGGAATACAGAAGGCCATGCCATTATTCTCTGGGCCCCTGCAGTTCGGGCCCGTAAGGGCACACATGCCGACCTTTTCCGGCAACTTGTCGAACAAGGCTATCTCCATGGTAAGGTCAATGGACACGAAGTTGGATTTGAAAAACCCCCAGAATTAGACAAAAATTTCCGGCACGACATCGATGTGAGAGTCGACCGCCTTCGCTGCACAAAAGACCGACGACAACGCCTTACTGAGTCCGTTGAAGGCGCACTAAAATTGGGAGGAGGAACCGTCGCTATCGAAAGCATGGAAGCCCCTGCTGAAGGTGAAAAACTCTCTGAAGGAACACGATCTCATTTCACCAAAGTTGGCGAGACAGTCGCTTGGTCGGAAGATTTTGCCTGCCCAGACCACGGCGCGTTTATGCCTGAACTTTCACCGCGTGTTTTCTCATTCAACTCACCCTTAGGCGCATGCAGTGTGTGCCAAGGACTGGGTGTTGAGCGCCAATTCAATGTCGAACTCATCATCGACGGAACCCTCACCGTTTCCAATGGATGTGTACGCCCATGGCGCCAATCAATGTCCCCCTCTTGGTATCGCCGATTGCTCGAACAGGTATCACAACATTATGGAATTTCAAGAAACACTCCCTTTGAATTACTCGACGATGACGACAAAGATATCCTCCTCAACGGCTCTGGTTCAACCATTATCAACTTCCATTTCGAATCTGACAATGGTTCAGTTTACAAGATGAACCGCCCATGGGAAGGCATCATCGCTCGCTTACAGAAGACCTACACAGAAACAACTTCCGAGCGAACCCGCAGCAGACTCATCAGTTGCATGACCGACCTCGATTGCTCTGAATGTGGTGGAGAGAAACTCAATGCAGCAGCTCGCTACGTATCTGTTGGCGGCATACGTTTGCCCGAAGTTAGCCGTTGCTCAGTACACGACTCCCTCGCATTGATTCGTGCATGGCAACCAAACGGTGAAGGCGCCCCTGAAAATTTCGCCGATGTTCTCGAAGTTCTTGACGAACGCAGCCTGTTCATCGGCAAAGATATTCTCAAAGAAATCGAAAACCGACTCGGTTTCCTTGACAGCGTCGGACTTGATTACCTCACACTCGACCGTAAAGCCAACACGCTTTCTGGAGGTGAAAGCCAACGTATACGACTTGCCACACAAATCGGTAGCAGACTTACTGGGGTCATGTATGTGCTTGATGAACCATCGATTGGCCTTCACCAACGAGATAACGCGCGACTCCTTGCAACACTACGCGAACTCAGCGATCTTGGCAACACCCTCATTGTTGTCGAACACGATGAGGACACCCTCCGCCAAGCCGATTGGCTGTGTGACTTGGGGCCTGGTGCTGGATTAGAAGGTGGAATGGTTGTTGCAAACGGCCCACCTGAGGTTGCAATGAAAGCCAAAGATTCTGTTACGGGTGCATTTTTGAGTGGAAGGCGCTCAATCGCAACCCCTGAAGAGCGAAGAAAGCCGAGCAAAAAATGGATTTCAATTAAAGGCGCTCAACACAACAACCTCCAATCCATCCATGCGAAAATTCCAATTGGTTGTATGACTGCAGTTACCGGAGTTTCTGGTTCAGGAAAGTCATCATTGGTTTCTGGGATTCTAGCACCTGCCCTACAACGCCACCTCCATAATGCCGACACGATTGCTGGAAAGCACACAAGCATGAAGGGTCTTGAGCACGTCGATAAAGCCATCATCATCGACCAATCACCCATCGGACGAACACCGCGTTCAAATCCTGCAACATACACTAAAGTGTTCGATGAAATTCGCATTCTCTTTTCAAAAACAACCCTTGCGAAAGAGCGCGGTTATACACCCGGCCACTTCAGTTTCAACGTGAAAGGCGGGCGTTGCGAATCATGCAAAGGCGCTGGCTCAATAAAACTAGAAATGAATTTCTTACCCGATGTTTGGATTACATGCGATGTTTGTCAAGGCCTTCGATATACACGAGAATGCTTGGAAGTCACCTGGAAAGGAAAGAACATCAACGATATACTTCAGATGCCAATCGGCGAAGCAGTTACCTTTTTCGAAAACCATCGCAAGATTTTCAGAACCCTTGACACACTTCGAGCAGTCGGCCTCTCTTATGTTCGACTCGGCCAACCAGCAACAACACTCTCTGGCGGAGAAGCACAAAGGGTCAAACTCGCAAGCGAATTACGCCGCCCACCAAACAAGCACACCGTCTATATTCTCGACGAGCCAACTACAGGCCTTTCCTTTTCAGATGTTGAATTACTGATCAATGTTCTTTTGGAGTTAAGGGCGAAGGGGCACAGTGTAATTGTCATCGAACACCACCTCGATGTTATCAAATCCGCAGATTGGGTCATTGACCTTGGACCAGAGGGCGGAGAGCGCGGTGGAATGATACTCGCACAGGGAACCCCAGAGGATGTTGCGGCAAATCCAGAGAGCTTTACAGGGCAATATTTGGCCAAACTTCTCAGTTGAACCTTCCGTATTGTTCAAAGAGCGTAGTCAACGGCGTTCTATACGCCCCCATAGGGGGCGGGTGTACTTCCATGGCTGTAACACGAATAGAAGTGACACCGAAACAAGGCGAAGGAATGCGAGACGTACGCGGCGATGTTGTCCGTCGTCAATTGATGGCGGACCACAATATCAAGGTGGAAGAAGTCCGTTCAATCAACGGCTTTTTGATTAAATCAAACATTAGCAAGCCCGAAATTGCAGAACGCGTGAACGATCTTTTTTCTGACCCAATTATTGAGGACGTTCTTACAGATACACTGTTCCTTTCTTCTCCTGAACATTTCCCAACCACTCCTGATGCAGCAATCACCATTGGATTCAAACCAGGCGTAACCGATAATCCAGGCAGTGCAGCCTTTGATGGATTCAAAACAATCTTTCCACACCACGACCACCAAATTGATGCATCAATATCAACCTACCATACGTATGTCTTTTTCGGTTTACCCGTAGGCGTAACTACCGAGTGGCTCGCCTCTACACTCCACAACAATCTCATTCAGCGTGCCGTCACTGCAGATGAGACAGGATGTTTAAACGCCCAGTGGCCGGCAATCGATTATCCTGAAAAGCCCCCGCAAACGCTTACCCCACCTCAAAGAATGGATCTCGAAATTTCCGATGAAGAACTCCTCTCCCTTTCTGAAACGGGCCTTCTTGCTTTGAATCTTGAAGAAATGCAAACCATTCAATCCCATTACCGCGATGAGGCCATTCACCAATCTCGTGCAGCAGTAGGTATTGTCACCGATGCCCCAACGGATGTCGAACTCGAATGCCTTGCTCAAACATGGAGCGAGCACTGTAAACACAAAATATTCGCATCAAAAATACACCACATCGACCCGGAGACCGGAGAGGACTCGTTTATCGATTCAATTTTCAAAACCCACATCATGAAACCAACCCATGATATGCAAAAGGAAGTTGATTGGCTTCTTTCAGTATTCCATGATAATTCTGGCGTCATCGCTTGGAATGACGATTGGAGCGTATGTATGAAAGCAGAAACTCACAATTCTCCCTCAGCCCTTGACCCCTATGGTGGGGCGATGACGGGTATTGTAGGTGTGAACCGCGATATCCTCGGGACCGGACTTGGCGCCCGACCAATTGCAAACACAGATGTGTTTTGCTTCGGACCTCCAAATTGGGAAGGAGAATTACCAGACAATCTCTTCCACCCTTCACGCGTTTTCCGAGGCGTTCATGCAGGGGTACGTGTCGGTGGAAACGAATCCGGTATCCCAACAGTGAATGGCGCAATCGTCTTTGACGACCGATATATTGGAAAACCCCTCGTCTATTGCGGCACGGTTGGAATTATGCCAAGAAAACTCCCCGATGGCCGAGAATCCCATATCAAGACACCAACTGCAGGCGACATCGTCTACATGGTCGGAGGCAGAGTTGGCTACGACGGCATCCATGGCGCAACATTCTCTTCTCTCGAACTCACAGAAGAGTCACCTTCGAGCGCAGTACAGATTGGGGACCCAATTACACAAAAGAAAATGCTTGACATGGTTCTTGAAGCAAGAGATGCAGGATTGATTTCATGCATCACAGATAACGGGGCCGGTGGACTTTCTTCATCGATTGGAGAAATGGCAACCTATACCGACGGATGTGAAATTGATCTCGCCAAAGTTCCGTTGAAGCAACCAGGGTTATCTGCTTGGGAAATTCTCGTATCAGAGAGCCAAGAGCGCATGACTATTGCAGTCAAACCAGAAGATTGTGCAGCATTTGACGCAATGGCACAACTCCACGAAGTCGAAGCAACACCAGTTGCAACCTTCACCAATACCGGAATGTTCCACGTCAAATACGAAGATGAAACAGTTGCTTACCTTTCGATTGAATTCCTCCACGATGGAGTCCCACAACTTCAACTTGAATCGGAATGGCATACTCCAACACCTGAACTTTTCACACCCGAAACAATCTCTTTACCAGAAAAGGCCGGACACTCCAACCTTCTTTTACGAATGCTTGCCCAACCAAACATTGCTTCTAAAGAATCATGGGTTCGTCAATACGACCATGAAGTGATTGCTCAAACAGTGATCAAACCATTCGTTGGAGTTGAACGAGATGGCCCAGGTGATGCAGGCGTCATTGCCCCCATTCACGGCGACCCACACGGTTTGGTAATTTCATGCGGAATAGCTCCAAGATACTCAGACCTTGACGCTGGAGCAATGGCAGCAGCATCGATCGACGAAGCTGTTCGCAACGCAGTATGCGCTGGAATTAACGTTGACAAAATGGCCGGTTTAGACAACTTTTGCTGGCCGGATTCAATCGAATCGGTAAAAACACCCGATGGTAAATTCAAACTCGCCCAATTGGTTCGAGCAAATCGAGAACTTGAACGTGTATGTAGAGCATACAGACTTCCTTGTGTGTCTGGAAAGGATTCGATGAAGAATGATTATGGCACAGGCGAAAAGAAGATTTCAATTCCCCCAACCCTCCTTTATTCAGTCTTTGGTGACCAACCTGATGTTCGATTTACTGCTACGAGTGATTTCAAGAACCCCGGTGAAAAGGTGTATCTTGTTGGTGTATCAAAAGAAGAATTAGGTGCATCGGAGATTTCCTTCATGCTTCGAGAAAGTGGAGAGGCAAACGGGATCGGAGGCCAGGTTCCATTACTACCAAATCCAGAAATCAACATCACAACATACCGAGCACTTTCCACGGCTATACAATCCGGACTCGTTCGAACGGCACACGATTGTTCAGAAGGCGGCGTAGCAGTTGCAGCGGCAGAAATGTGCATCGGCGGAAGAGTCGGGGCGGACATCGATATCGATGGCACGGGCGATGCAAGTGTTTGGGCTCGCCTTTGGGGCGAATCACTTGGCCGATTTTTAGTTGGAGTGCAGCCAGAAAACGAAGCTGATTTCATCAAATGGATGGCAGGCCACCCGATTACAATACTCGGCACAGTTACTGACTCAGAAAACCTTACCATTTCAGACGGCCATGAGATTCTTATTGACATTAAAACCAACTCAATGGTCGAGGCGTGGCAAAAGACACTTGACATGACTGGGGGTGTTGCTTGATGGCCGCACCTAAAGTCGCAGTATTGTTTGGTTTTGGTATTAATTGCGACCATGAAACCGCAGCGGTGTTCAATTTGGTCGGAGGAGATGCCGAGCGCGTCCACGTCAACAATTTCGTTTCCGGTAACCGCAGTCTTGACGACTTCGAAATCCTCGCAGTCCCTGGTGGGTTTTCTTTTGGAGACCACCTCGGCAGTGGCCGATTGATGGGCAATAGAATGCGTTTTGCACTTCGAGAACAACTGCACGCGTTTGTCGCAGCAGGAAAGCCAATCATCGGAATTTGTAACGGCTTCCAAGTACTTGTTAAAACGGGTCTTCTTCCAGGGCCTAATGCACAAACACCCCTCCCAGATTTCGTTCAAAGAGCAAGCTTGACTCTCAATGATTCTGGAAGATACGAAGATCGGTGGGTTACCCTTGAGTTTGATGCAGAAAGCCCGTGCATTTGGACCAAAGGCATTGAGCGAATTGACTGCCCAGTGCGCCACGGAGAAGGTAAATTCGTTATGCCCTCTACAACAGACTTTGATGCCCTTGCTGCAAATAACCAACTCACAGTACGTTATGTTGACCCGTCAACACCAGTTGGTAAAGGCATGTCAGACCAACCACTCCCATTCCCTCTTTCACCCAACGGAAGTATGAGGAATATCGCAGGAATTTGTGATGCGACAGGTTTGGTATTCGGGCTCATGCCTCACCCTGAAGCAGTCTATGCCAAATGGCTTCACCCCGACCATACACGTAACACCGCACCAGGCCCACTTACCAGTGAGGCACTTGGGGAATGGGAAGGAGAAGGACTCCAGATATTCCGCAATGCGGTGGAATATGTCTTGGGGAACCGATGATACGATGTCACAAACAAAACACATCACCCATATTGACAGCCTTCGAGGGGCAGCAGTGCTTCTGATGGTCATGGTCCATGCAGCAGCCACATGGAACCCATTTCAAGTCACACAAATGTCGTTATTAGCCTACATTGTATCAGGGCTTGGAGGGTTAGCAGCTCCCCTTTTTGTGACTCTGTTTGGGTGGGGTATAGTTCGTAGTCAATTAACCATGAAAGCAAGAATATTTCAGGCCCTTTTCCTTTTTACAGCACAGATTTTAGTGAACATCACTTCACCTCATTTGTTCAATCCATTCACACCCGGTGTTCTTTCCTTGATGGGTCTTTTAACCCTCATCTTACCGCTCTTTGCCACTCGAATGAAGGCATTGAATATTCAACCGCTTGCAATAACAACCACGTTGATTTTTACAATACAGGTTTTATTTCCAGAAATTCAAGGTGTAGGTGACTGGTCCGATAGAGTGAGTGACGATTCAGTATATGTGATCGGCTCAAATTTATTTTTCACCGGCACATACCCACTTTTCCCCTGGATTGTATTCGCCTTACTCGGCGCGACAATATCCTTGGCAAATTCTGAACCAAACCAAACACTTCAACAGAATAGATTCACCAAATCTGCACTTATCGCCGGATTGGTATTTTGCCTTGCCACTTTCGTATATTCAAACATCGAAAATGCCCTGTGGGCACATCCGACCGAGGATGCCTACTTGACTTTCTTTCCAGCGAATCCAGCGTTCATTCTTGCAGCAACGACAGGTGTGCTGCTGATCTGGACATTCATACAACGGTATGAGTTGCCTTTTCTCAGCAGCACAGGTCAAATTTCGCTGACCATTTACCTTGTCCACTTTATCCCCCTCTCATTGATGAATGATTTTGAAACCATCCACCAATGGGGGTTAGAGACATCTGCAGTAGCCGTCTTACTCTACACGTTGGCATGGATACCAGTTTCAGCCTTGTGGCTGAAGCAGTGGCCGCACGTCAACTTCGAGACAATACTCAAGAGGATTCGGAAATCACTCTGAAGCAGCAAGGGCTTCGGTTGCTTTCTTAGCACCCATCCATGCAACAACACCGAAACCGATCTTGTTGATGATGTCTGCAATATTGTAAGCAACAGCCATAGCTTCTTGGTTACCTTCGAGCAAATTAACTTCAGGGCTAAAGAGGTAGCCGAGAGGGTAGATGACCCATCCGACGACGATGAACCAGCGAAGTGCGTTTGCGCTCCACATGAGTTCAGGTGCGATCTTGCTGTTGTCGACACCAAGGCCAGAGGTCCATGGGGTTCCAGTTGCTACGATAATCATAGCCCAACCTGCTCCACCAATAACCAATGCAGCCAATCCGTTCATCAAACCAGCCTCACCAGCGTATCCGAATCCAACCATGATGAGAGCACCAGTGAAACAGATTCCTGTGAATCCAAGACCTGCGACTTTTGTGTCAGTGATTGCATCCTTTCCGATGAGGGAAGGGAATTTAAGGGCCATCAACGGGACGGTAATGATCCAATCCATGTAACGATACTCGATTGAAACAACTCCGAAATCTGCGTAAACACCACGCATGTAGTAGTAATGGAAAGCAGCAATACCGACAATGAGCGCTGAGATGGTCATTGTTGTACGGTATTGAGGAGCCACGTTTCCGCGCTCACTCATGAAGAAAACGAATGCCGCTCCCATTGAGATGTATCCAATAAAGAACAAGAAGAAAGTCATTGTAGCTAGCGTATCGCCTTCGAGGAATTCAGGCAATCCATCGGTTCCAATTGGAAGTGGGTCAGCAGCGCTTACCGTTCCTGCGAAAGCAAGGGCGAAGGTGGCAACTAACAGCAGGCTCGTCGTTTTTGAAAATCGTTCATTTAACATATGACTCAATGACTATTTTTGGCCCAGCCCTTATAATGGAGTGTAAATCACCATAGAATGCTCATCTTGCCGATAAATACGCACTAGTCACTCGCTTTGCCCCGTCTGAACGGCCCACATTCGTGCGTAAATTCCACCCTTTTCAACTAAACGTTCATGCGTGCCATCTTCGACAATACTTCCTTGGTCGAGCACCAGTATTCGGTCTGCATTACGGACGGTAGAAAGGCGATGAGCAATAATGACTGCAGTTCTGTCTTGTGATAGTTTGTTGATCGAACGTTGAAGTGCCGCTTCAGTTTCATTATCAACGGCCGAGGTAGCTTCGTCTAAAATAAGGAGAGGCGCATCTTTGAGCACGGCTCTAGCGATGGCCAATCGCTGCCTTTGACCGCCTGAAAGACGATGACCACCCTCGCCAACCAGAGTGTCCCACCGATCAGGCAATTCCTCGACAAAGTCCGATACTTCAGCCAGTCGAGCCGCCTCATAAACCGCTTCATCCACTGCGTTAGGATTGCCGTAGCGGATGTTTTCTGTAATGGTCGTTGGGAATAAAGTGATGTGCTGGTCGACCAAAGCCATAGATGAACGCAATCGCTCTAAACGCCAATGATCGAGAGGTGTACCCGCCCATTCAATTGTTCCTTCCGTAGGTTCTGCAAATCGCAACAGCAAGCGAATCAATGTGGTTTTGCCTGCCCCGGTTGAACCAACGACACCAACAGTCTCTCCAGAACGTAATTCAAGGTTCAGATTCGAAAACACAGGGTCGCGGCCTGGGTAAGAAAAATTAACGCCTGAAAACACAATTGACGACGACTCAATGTCTTCGAGCGCAGGAGCATACTCACCTTGTTTGATTTCTGTTGGCGAAGTCAGTACATCGAGTACGCGTGTCGAAGACGCCATTGCTCTTTGATACAGATCAAACGTTTCACCGAGTCGAGTCAGTGGCCAAAGCAATCTTTGCGTCATGAACACAAGTACGGAATATGCGCCGACAGCCAAAGTACCCTCCAGTGTCATCCATCCTCCGAGAAGGAGTGTTGCGGTAAAGCCGCATAAGATGGCCATTCGAATAAGTGGAGTAAATGCAGCAGACAAACGAATTGCTTCTCGGTTTGCATCTCGATATTGGTTGCTCAAATCCTCTACCCGTTTCATTTCGCGCTCTTCAGCAGTGAAGGATTGAATCGTTGACATCCCGGACAAATCATTTTCAAGTAGAGCATTCATCGCACCTGCAGATTTCCGAACCTCGGCGTATCGCGGTTCTAGACTTTTTTGATATCGAAACGAACCCCATATAATGACGGGTATTGGGAGGACTGCAAACAAAGCAACCTTCCAAGAAATAAACAAAAAGACACCACCGACTACAATGACAGTGGTACTGACTTGAAGAAAATCATTTGCTCCTTTGTCTAAGAACCGTTCGAGTTGATTGACATCATCGTTGAGAATTGCTAAGATGTCTCCTTTTTGACGCTCATCGAACCACCCCATCCCTTGTTTTTGAACATGGTTAAACGTATCGAGCCGTAATTCATGTTGAACAGTCTGAGCCAGATTTCTCCAGAGAATACCATAGAAATATTCGAACAAAGATTCGAGCCCCCAAATTGCAAATGTAAGAATGGAGAGCAATACTAATTGATGCCAAGGGTCAACCAAACCCATCGAAGCGAGTAATGAATCCTCCTTCAAAACCACAACATCGACCGCTAATCCAATCAACAAAGGCGGTGCTAAATCCCATACTTTGTTGATAACAGAGCACGCAGAAGCGAGACGTATTGTGCTTCGATGAGAGCGCATGTAGACAAGAAGTCGCTTGAATGGACCCACATCCGACATATCCAGTCCTCTGCGAAGAGGTATGAGAACTCTATGTCTGCCTTCTTCAATTGACTTTTGTGCGTAACGCCTATGCTGTGGCCATCAAACGGACAGTTGGGGATGACATGAGAAGGGCCGACACTACAACACTGGAATACGTGACTTCAGAAAGCCAAAACACACGGCACATCACCCTCATCGACCCAGCAAAACAAGACTCAAACACTGCGGCGAATCGGGCCATGGTTGCCGTTGAATGTGGAAGCAGCATGATCTTTGTAGGAGGTTCTACAGACACCCCGGATGAAGTGGTCCATTTAACCTGTCAAGCCATCCAAGAAGCCTTTGAATTACGAGCTTTTGCTGCAAGTCAAGACCCCGAGTCTGATGAATCTCAATGGCAAATACCCGTAGTTTTGTTTCCAGGGGGCGCTCATGCACTCTCTCCTGCCGCAGATGCAATCACCTTCATGATGCTGATGAATTCAAACACCCGCCGATTTTTAGTCGGAGAACAAATCCGTGGAGCACCTCATCTCGAAAAATTTGGTGTTGAAGCATTACCCACTGGATATCTTGTTTGTGCTCCAGGCGGCCGGGTTGGTGAAGTCGGAGAGGCTGAACTTATTCAGCCGGACCAAACCGATTTAGTCCATGCCTATGCCCTAACAGCGCGCATGTTTGGCTTCAAAATATTCTATCTTGAAGCAGGCAGTGGAGCCGAGACACAAGTACACCCTCGATTGATAGAAAGGGCCCGTACCGTCGATGGCCTCTCAATCGTAGTTGGTGGTGGAATACGAACTCCAGAACAAGCAGCCCTTGCAGTACAAGCAGGCGCAGATTGGATTGTAACAGGGACGCTCACTGAAGACGCAGCCGATTTAGAAGAACTCCGCCAACGAATCAGCGGCATCGTTGCAGTATTGAATGGCTGATTAATCTTCATCGTCAAAGACAACAGGATCGCCAGAGCCACCAGGTGATGGAGGGCGAGCATCATCAACATCGATACCCTGTCCAATTTCACTTTCATTGACTTCAAGATGAACACGCCCACCTTCTGCCAACGTCGCCATATCGCCAGTTTCAGGCGTTGACAATGTTCGCTTTACATCCGGAGCGTTACTGTATGCATCCCGCTTTGCTTCTCGAGCATCGTGTGTACGGACCAGAGAGAGCGAATCAGCAAAGACTCTTCCAACCACTTCACGAGTACGTTCGCCACGGCGAACCGAATCCAGCTCGTGCACCATTGTCTCACGTTGCCCTTCAAGTTCACGAAGTTCAGCAGTTCTGTCTTGCAAAGCAGACTCCATGTCAGTAAGTGTAAGGGTGATTTGTTGAATACGCTCGTCGCGTTCAAACACATCGTTGTGAAGCCGTCGTTCTCGACGGCGGAGTGAATCGTATTCTCGGTTTCGTTCAAGCAATCGGCGCTTGAGTTCGTCGATTTGTTCAACCAAGTAGTCGTGTTCTGCAGAAACGGACCGAGGCCCTTGCATAACCCGTTCAAGTTGTTCTTCGAGCTCCCCCAGTCGGCCATCACGAGCATCGAGAAGACCTCGCAATCGGTCGGCGATATCCCGGAGTCTTTGGCGTTCTTCTTCAAGCGCTTTGTTGGCTGCTTGTTCAGCATCATTTTGTGCAATTGCTGTATTGAGTTGCGCCTTCAGACTTCGCACTTCTTCAGCAGTAACGGATGTAAGGCCAGCATCTGCAGCCCGTTCAAGAGCTTCGACCATCTGTCCAATTCTACCTTCCATTTCTCCGATGACCTCGTCTTGTTGCGTAGTCAATGTTCGTAATTGACCAACTTCGGTCGCCATGGATTCTCGTTCTTCGTGTGAAAGAGAGGATTGTTGTGTCGATAATTCCTCTCGGAGATCGCCAAGTAGTCGTTCAAGGTGGATCACTTTGGATTCACTGTTTTCCAAAGCAGCATCAGATTCAGCGAGCCTTGCAACTTCTGGTGCGACCATGTCCTCGCGTTCAGCAAGATCAAGTTCGAGAACACGTAGCCGTTGTTTTACTGAAACCATTTCTTCATTTCGAGCAGCGAGCTCATTCCAAGCGATGAGCACTTCTTCAACCAGTTGTTCAACAGGGTATCCTTTGAGCATACCTTCCAAAGCAGCTCGTTCGTCGCCTGTCGCGTCACCAATTCGATTGATACCACTTGTTCCGGAAGAGTCGAGCGTCATACAAGCGGCTATCGCCGCCCAACCACACTTGAACTTTCGCCATTGAAACAAGCCTTAGACGGCTGGTTTTCTACCCTTTGAATGAGCCCAGCAATCAGTTGATTGCAGTGAACATGTCATCAGGCATTTCGCCAGCGAGTTGAAGAGCACCAGTAGCAACTGCGTTGATTGGGTCTTCGACACACCAAACATTGACGTCTCCGATATCGGAGATTTCATCAGCCATTCGTGCAGCAACGCCTTCAATCAAAGAGCCGCCACCAGAGAGGATGATGTTGTTTCGGAGTATAGGTTGGTATTCAGGATCTGCACCAGCGACGATTCGCTTGATTGCATTTCCGATTTTAGGAATAATCAGTTCACATGCTTGGTTGACAAGGTCGCCAATATCGACAACTTGCTTCTTTCCTTCAACGGATAATTCAACCATTGCCTGACGGTCTTCGTCACCGACGTAGGAAACTTCTTCCTTCCACTTGCGAACCATATCCTTTGTAACTTGAGCACCGGTGTATTTCTTTCGGATGAGTTCCATAAGTTCGTTGTCGAGCCAGTCGCCAGCTTCTTGGATGGTAACTTGATCTTCGTCAGTTGGGAAAGTTCCGTAGATTCGTGCAATATCGGTTGTTCCTGCACCGATGTCAACAACAATTGAACTTGCAATTTCACCAATACCAAAGGCAGTGGCAAAAGGTTCTGTAACGACCATGATGGCGTTAACTTGACCTCGTAGCGTAGCAACGAGGTTGGACTTGTCAGTGAATGAAACGTGGCTTGGAGAGCAGATAACGCCGAAGACTTCATCGAATTCTTCCGGGTCTACAGTTTCCAAAAGGTGAGAGACAAACGCCTTAGCAGCCGCCAAATTACCTTCATCGTCTTGTGCAACACCAGCAGCCATAGGCCGGTAGAGGTTACATGCGAGTTTGTTCTTGAGAGCATCGCTTCCAAACAAGACATCTCGGCCAAGGAAATTTCGTGCAACGGGGTCCTTAGGACGCCCGACAACAGTTTCGATTGTGTGGGTAATGCCAGCACTTGATGCAATAGTAGATTGATAGGTACCTAGATCGATTCCAACATATAGACGGTCACTCATTTTTATTCACCTTCCGCATTGCGGATGTATCGGCGAGGATGCCACCACCCTTCAAGGTTCACCTTTACATTCCTTGCTTCTTTGAACAATAATCAGTGCAGTTCTGCCCCGACGTCAATCGTTTTCATGCAAACTCTCTACGGCACTGTAACCCGCACCATCTTCAAAAGCCATTGGAACCGTTTCATCCTCATCTCCGACTCGAACACGCCAACTTAACTGATACATCAAAACAAAGCCAGCAACGATGCCGAATACACCCCAAACAAAGGCTCTCTTTTGTGAAGCAACTCCTTGTTCTGCCGAAGGTACAATTTCCTCCTGTTCAAGTAAGGGATTGTTCCAATTGCTTGTAAAAGCAACATCATCTCGAAGGAGCACTATGTCGTTCTTGCCTTCTGGTGAAAGATTTCGGCTTTGAGCATACACTTCGATCTGTAAGAACTCACCTCGAATATCCCATACGGGCAAATCGTTTGGAATATACCACGTGCATGAGAATGTTCCATTCACAACATTTTGTTTTATGCAAGAGGCAATTGAGTACGAACCACCAGAACTTGAAGCATTCAAAACATGGATTTCTGCACCCGTATCAAACGCATCCCCCTCGTCATCTACAACGCTCCATTGAACAAGGAGAGCGTCGTACCATTCACCACCATCTTCTGGAGATAAAACAAAATCAATCGAAGGGAGTGAATCGATGGGCCTGCAACCGAAAACATCGACGGGCCAAAAGGGTGAAATGACAACAGTAAAACACCCATCCACATCATCAAAGATACCATCACCATCCGAATCATCGATGCATCCATTCGAATCATTGTCGTATGCAGTTGAGTTTTCATTTGGGCAATCATCGACGTTGTCTTGGATCGAATCTCCATCAGAATCATCGATACAACCATCGGCATTGGAATCCCATTCACTTGCGTTTTGATTCGGACACGAATCAATGCTGTTTGCAACCCCATCTCCATCTCCATCCTCCCATGAATTCGAATCGCGTAGAACACCTTGAACAGCCAAACCAAATCCAACACGGTTACCATCAATGCCGACAGAATTGTTTTCATTACCAGGAGATACATATCGAGCACGAACTTCAACTTCGACCCATTCGACTCCACTGAGATCTTCTTCAGAAAGTGAAACCGCTAGAGTTGTTTCATTGGTCATTGGAAACATGGTCGTGTTTGAGAAATCCACCATTTGAGAAAGATAGAGTGTAGAATCTCCATCGTTTTGATATTCATTTGCAACAGCGATTCTTCCGTCAGAAAGTCGGACAATGAGTTGTAAGTCATCGACGAGGTGAGGTTCAGGTGCTGCTGCCCACGCTAATCGGGCATCAAACGACCCGCTTGAAAGACTAAATCGCTCTACAAAAACATCTCCACTTTTCAAAAATGGACCTGCGGCTCCCGAACCATTCCACGGCATGGCAACTAAGTTTTCTAAAGCCTCAGAATCGCCTTGCCTTTGTTGTAGCCATGCTTGTGGGCTCTGGTTGAGGAGGCGGAATGAATCGTGAACCCAAAGATTCTCTGTAGGTGAAACATCCTTCTGATGTAACGCATCTTCAATTTCAGCGAGATCAATCAATTCCGAGAGATTAAGTTGCCCCCAACCGTCGTAATAATTTTGTAAATCCGAACCTCCATTTTCACCATTCCTTACTTCCGAAGGAAGTGGTGTAGTCGCCAGCGAGAGTAACGATCGAAGTAACACACCTGAAGGTGAAAAGCCAGCAGCAAGACTGAGATTGTTTGTAGTATTCTTCTCATCCCCAGCCCATTCAGGTCGTAAATCACCCACCGATTGAAGCGTCCGATTTTCTTTCCCAGAAATCCAACCTTGCTCAACCATTTGCTGAATGATTGCTGCGGCGCTTGTAGCCGCAGGTGTCGCCATACTGGTGCCTGATGAAGAACGTAAATCATCGTTGTATGAATCACTCATACCGTCTGCTCTCGCTGATTGAACAGAAGAACCGATAGCCAGAGCGAAAATCCCGTTCGTGCCACCTTCAGTAGGGCCGATTGAAGAAGCACTCCATCGATCCGAAGATTCTGATTTCACCGATGCACCGACAGCGACGACATTTCTTCCATTTGCAGGCTCCAAAAGTTGCCCTCCATTGTTGCCTGGCGCAATGAATGCAAGAGACCAAGGCATCTCTACTGCCCAAGCATCAAAATCTCCGGTACGCGCAGTATACTCAGTTGTCGCATCACCCCAAGAATTCGAATGAAGTGTAGCTCCGCTCAACCCAGCTTCGACGAGCAAAGCATCAACATCCGGCGGAACCCAACCCTCCTCAGAAACAATATCTTGGAAAACAAGTCGTGTTGCATAGGAAAGTGAAGAGCCGTTTTGAGGCAATGCATTCGAACGCATATCATAGACATTGTAGCAAGACAATGTTCCTGCAACATGGGTTCCATGCCGATAATCCGAGTGGCCAGAAGTATCGCCAGAATCAATTGAATGGTTGAGTAGCAAAACCTTACGATGATCAAAACCGGGAGCCCCGACCCCATCAGATAAATTCTCACCAACCGAGCCAAGTTCACCGGCACCTGTTGCGTTTCGGAAACAGGCATGGTCAGCATCGAGGCCAGAATCAGCAACAGCGACAACAACTCCTTCGCCATTGAGCCCCAACTCCCAGGCAGGATTTCCAGTCGTGGTTCCATGCTGAAGCAGTGAGCCAACCTGCTCGTTGCGCGCAGAAGTTGGCAATATCGGCTCAACCCAGAGCAAACCATCTATCGAGGCAAGAAAAGAAAAATCTGCACCCCACTCAACAACTTCGACATGCGGGATCGCCGATGAAGAGCGTTTGAACTGTGAATCAAGTTCGATTCCAAATTGAGCAAATACAGTTACCAATTGGTCAACAGCTTCAGGGGGAAGGTTTGGCTCGAACACGAACCGAAACGCTTCATATTCAGTAAATCGCGATAAATCACCTTTGAATAGAGTATCTGGAGGTTCAATCATATGAGTGCCCGGCACATGAATCGCATCCGATGAGCCCCAAACCAACACTTCTGCCGAACTTAACATTCGTAACGGAGTGTATCCGGTATCGGTAAGAGATGTCCACAAGTCCTGCGTCCATACGCCTTCTTCGAGAACCAATACGTGTTCTTTCCCAGAAACTTCCTCTGGAAACAACGGCGATCCAAGACCTTGAGCCAAGGGCAGCAACAACAACATCGTGACAAACAACGCGGGTCGCATGAACCGTGTTGATTCCTCAAACTTTGTCAATCTCGTGGTCAATTCTTACAGATAATGCGCGACGGCGCGTTTAAGTCGGGTTTGCGAGTCGCCCACTTCGATGAAGGCCTATCGCGTAACAGGAGTCGCACCATTTGGTAGTGTGCGTCAACAATTTTCTTTAGACTTGCCAGCTGCAGATTCGAACGATGCAGAACACCGAACTTACTCCATCATGGGCTCTCGGCACAAGGCTAACCGCCGTTCCATCGACATCCTATCAGTCGAAGAAATAGACCCTCGTATTTCCACAGAACCTCGTGTTACTGACCATTTCCGTGAAGAAATCGCAGCTGCTGGCGGACCAATCTCTTCGTCAAACAAAGAAGAGTGACTCTCGCGTCCTTCTTGAATGACTACCACCTCGGACTACGTGAGCCGCATGGTTGAACGAAGCGAGTTACAAAAAATGGCGCGTACTATTGACGCCCACAGAAAACAACTCGACGACTTACACGCTCGAATTGAACAAGTAACGGCTATTATCGATGAGCATCAGGTTACTTCAGGTATTCTCCACCATCTCCAAGAGTCGAGTAAAACCGGCAAAACCGGCGCCCGACTTTCAATCGGTTCTGGCGTGACCTTGAATTATATTCATGAAAGCAAGGAAGAAGGAACAGCTCTTGTCGATATAGGCAGTGGAGTTTTTGGCGAAAAATCATGGTCAGAAGCATACACGATGACCGTTGAACGAAAAGAAGGCATCACTCTACTCCACAAAGATCTCTCCGAACAAGCAACAAGTCTGGAAGAGAAAATCACCCTCTTAGCCCAAGACTTCAATGCAGCAGCAGAACAACTACAACCCTCTCAACCTGCAACACCCCCTGCTTTCGAACAAACAACTCCCTCAAAACAACCGGCCACACCATCTTCACCAGAAGAGAAAGAAGTCCGTCGACCACAGCGACGTGGTAGCCGGTTTGGAAATGAATTAACATTGGATGACTGAGGGAACCAAATGGGATTGTTTGACCGCTTCAGAAAAAGGGTAACAGAGGTTGCCTCTGAAGTTGATACTGATGAACTTTCAGCCGAACCCTCATCCCAAGAAGCACGAGAGGCGCTTATCGCAGCCGAAAACCTCCGCTCCGAAACACTTTCTTCCGCCCAAGAACCTCAAATTACAGAACACGCCGCTGTTGACGACGTCGACGATGAATGGGAAGACCTTGAAGGATTAGAAGAGGCCGAACTTCCCGAAGCTTCCAATGAAGAATGGGAAGATTTCGATGAAGAAGAGGATGTTGCACTCCCCGCTGAATTATCTCGTAAAGAAAAGAAACGCCTCGACACCATCTGGCGTGCTGATAAAAAGCGCATCTCCAAGAAAAATAAAGAAATGAAGAAACGCGGCGCAGTTGAAATAGCGCGTCCAAAAGGATCTCACGTTGATCTCTCCATGATGAGAACGACAACAGGTCGCCAATTAGTGAGTGTCCAATCAGCCCCCAAAGGCTCTGTCATAGAGGCTGAAATTGAAACCGAGGCCGGTACAAAAGTCAAAGTTGAACTCGGAGGTGGTGTTGTTTCTGAAGGCGGAAGAGTAATCAAAGCCGGAGGCGCTCTTGACAATCTCCTTGAAGAATTGGAATGGGTCCTTCTTGAATCGGACATTTCAAGTGACGCTGTAACTGCAGTAATCGAAGCATTGCGCACCAGCCTACTCGGTTCACGACTTCGAAAAGGCGCGGACCTCTCAAAAGTACTCGAAGCCGCCCTCAAGCGAGCCCTCCGCAACATTCTCGCCGCTGGATATTGGGACTTTGATGCAACCGTCAAATCATTCGTTGATTCAGGAGATACACCCGTTGTCATCATGCTTGTCGGTGTCAACGGGACAGGAAAGACAACAACTGCTGCGAAAATCGCACAACGTCTTCTCGACCAAAACCTCACCGTAGTCGCAGCAGCAGGAGACACGTTCCGTGCCGGTGCAATTCAACAACTCGAGTCGCATTGCGACAACCTCGGAATTCGATGCATATCCAGCCAACGAGGCGGAGACGCAGCAGCAATTGCCCGCGATGCGATTGAATCAGCCAAAGCCAAAAACATCGACGTTGTTCTTGTCGATACAGCAGGTCGAATGCAAAACAAAGTCAATCTCATGAACGAACTCAACAAGGTCCGACGTGTTGCAAACCCACACCTCACCTTGTTCGTCGGCGATTCTCTTGCTGGCAACGATGCTGTTGAACAAGCAAGAATGTTCCAGGAAATTATGAAGTTCGACGGAGCAGTCTTGACAAAAATCGATACCGATGCAAAAGGCGGCGCCGGACTTTCCATCGCCTTTTCAACCGGTAGGCCAATTGTTTTCGCAGGTGTCGGCCAAGGCTATCACGATTTGAAGCAATTCGACCCCGACTGGCTTCTCGAGCAGATGTTCGATTGAAGCGAAGCGATGAGGACTTAGACTTCAAACCCCTCCGAACATCATGGCGGGTACCTTCAAAGACGAAGAAACGGAAGAGTTCTTTCAATTGATTCACATGTTCCAACGGTCGGCTATGCTGCATCTGGGCCTTTTACCGGACCAAGAGGGAAACATGATGTTTAATCTCGGGGAAGCGAAAGCTGGCATCGATTTACTGAGAATGCTGCAAGGGAAAACCAAAGGAAATCTAAGCGACCATGAAGAACGAATGCTGAAAGGCATTGTGAGCGAGTTACAATTCCAATTTCTCAAAGCACCAGCGCGCCGCCGTGAAGCAGAAAGCGATGCTGCACAATCCGAAACAATTCGTGAAGCCTTCACCAATCCTCAAAATGGACCAGTCGAAGACCTCAGTAGCACTGAAGACAGCGAAGAATGACCTTTCTTGAGCGGTTATTTGATGTGTAATGGCGATATCAGAGAGATGATTCACATGGCTTACGTCACACCGACTGCCGAAGAAACCGCACCAACGGTACTCATTGTGGATAGCAACCCAATGTCATTAATGCGACTACGGGAAATATTCAAAATCCGTGAATTTAATGTCGAAGTCTGTGAAGATGGCGACCAAGCAGTTGACGAATATATTCGAATCGATCCGGAATTGGTTGTTATTGCTCTGGACCTCCCTTCTCTTGATGGGCATCTTGCTGCTTTAGAAATGCGAGAACATGGCGGAGAAAGTCGTATTGTGTTTGTCGCCTCACGAAGGCAGGCACAATTGGCAGAGGATGCAAGTCATTCTGCTGGGGCGGTTGCGTGGCTTGAAAAGCCAATTTCTTCCACTGTGATCGAAGAACGCTGGAGTCAGATTCTTGGCCCAATCCCCGACGCCCCAGGACTTGAAGACCTTGACCAACTCTATCCTGAAGATCGAATCAAACCACAGGCCGATGAAGGCCTCATGGCCCTTCCACCATTGCCCGGAATGCCTGCCCTACCATTGCCCGGAATTTCGATACACCCACTCCCCGATTTGGAAACAGTACTTCTTGCTGCAAATACGCCGAAGCCAAAACGAAGAATGTTCAAGGTATTAATCATCTTAACCTTGGCTGGAATAGGGGCCTTGGTTTATGCAAGCCAAAATGGACTTTTAGATCAGTTCTGAATAGTTTTGTCAGGCCATATTGTTTCTTGGTGCACATGTGGGATTTCAAGTTGAGGCTGTTCAGGCGCAACCATAACATAGGCATTTGGAACAATGTTTGTGCCTAGCGGTAAACCAGTCATTTGAGTCACGATAACCCCGTCGTCTTCAAGCAGCGATGCATCATTTTGCGCAAGTCTAAAATCAAGCGAAGCAGCTTTCTTGCTTGCCTTCCAAAGAATCCATATTGGGATTCCAAATAACCCTACAGTCAAAAACCACAGGAATGTCCCAATCATAGTACCATGCCTACTGTTGCTTCCGTTCAAGCAGAGCATTCCACGATGCCTTAGCATATGCCTCTGCTTGTTGTGCTGGGTCTGCTGCCTTGTGAATTCCAGAACCTACAATGATGCAATCCGAACCTGCAAGTACCGCTTCGCGCGGGTCACCATAGCGTTGCCCCATCTCTCCATCGCCAACTGCAAGGTTGACACCAGGAGTCCAAATCAGTTTACCATCACCAACTGCTTGGCGTAATAATTTCAAATCATCAGGTCGAGAGCCGTTGCCAATAAACCCGAAAACACCAGAGTGGGATTTACCTAACGTGACGACTTTTTCCGTATAGTCGGAGTCCAGTAAATTACCTCTACTCGACATTTGAGCCAAGAGAAGTACGCCTCCTTCCCTTCCAACATCATTCCATCCCGCTTGTAGACCATCGACGATATCGGGCCCAGAAATCAGGTGTGCTGTGACTAAGTCGGCCCAAGAACGGATGTCGTAAATGCCAGACATTTGTTTACGGCTAATTCCGCCAATGTCTGCAAACTTCCGGTCTTCGAAAACCAATAAATCCGCTGCTGAAGCTTTCTCACAAAACGCAGACCATGTATCCGGAGTCCAATCCTCGACCAAGTCGACATGGGTTTTGAGTGCTGCAAGATACGGCCCTACTTCATCGATTAATTGATTCAGTTCTGCCATTGTAGAACGATCTGCAGCGAGACAAACTAAACTTTGTTTCCGGCAAGCCACTTCCATATAGGTGCGGGCCATTGCAAGTGAGTTCTCACTCCAACGGCGACCCCATGACTCGTTCGCCTGCATGGTTGTCCCAAAGGGTCTCGCCACTCATACCTTACGGCTTAAGGCCAACAAAGACTCGATTGAATCAACGAGTGTTTTCTCTGTTGTATGAAGTACAATTCCTAATTCTTCTTCCATTGGTCCGATGTCATAGTCCACATGTCTCCCGAGTGATGAGCGAACTTGACGAACAGTGAGTTTTGGATGGAATACGGCCATTACGGTGGCCAAAGGAGAAGGCAGGCAGAACGTAGCCCATTTTTTACCAGGGGCGAATTGACGCAGGCTGCGCCCTATATCTCGCATCCACATCCCTTCTTTGTGCAAGATATAACGGCCACCATCTTTCCCACTCTCAATGGCTGCAACGTGCGCTTCTGCTACATCTCGGACATCGACAAAGTTCAGATGGGTATGGAGTACAAACGGTAGTCGGCCAGTAAAATGTTTGAGATAAGCCATCGAACCATTGGTATGGCGCTTTTCAAACACTGGTCCAAACACAATCGATGGATGAATTGTCACGAGCCTTGGGCGTTGTCCGTCAGCGTGCTGCTCGACAAAATTCCGCATTACACGCTCCGCTTCCGCCTTTGCCAAACCGTAAGGGTTCGATGTGACCGAAGCATCATCACACCAATCAGAGGAAGTGAATATTTGCCCATTTTTACTATGAGTTCTTCGAATAGCCGCCACGGAGGAAGTATGAACAATGGCTCGGACACAACCGGCTTTTTGTATCGCATTGCAAAGGTTTTCAGTTCCAAGAACCGAAGGATCGATGACATCGCGTTGAGCGTCCCGCACCCCAATCATCAATGCAGCAGCACAATGAATCACAACCTCACAACCTTCAACTGCAGCATTCACATCATCGGTGTTGAACAAATCCATCTGAAGAATTTCAAGTGTTGCATCTTTGTGTTTTGGAAATGATTCGAGAAATTTCGCATTGTCTGGATTTCGAGCTGTTGCACGAACGCTGTAGCCTTTTTCTAACAAGAGATGAACCACATGTGAGCCAATAAAGCCTGCAGCACCAGTTACCAGAACGCCCATACCAAAGCGAAGAGCCACGCCTTCTTGATGTATCGTTCTTGAAACATCACATTGATGCCACCCCGCTTCATGCCTCAACCAATGCGTATTGCCGTCTTCCTGTCGATGTTGATTTTCCTCGGCCCCCTTTCGGGCTGTTTTGGAGTCGAATCTTCACAAGTGGAAGAGAGTGAATCGACGCAGTATCCAACAGAATGGGAGCGCCACACCCTTGATTGGAATTGGACAGATAGCTACTCCTATGTCTTACAACCTGGCCCATACACGGCTCTCGAAGTTCAAGAGGCGACCTTTGAAGTTGATACATCCGAAGTTTGGGAAACCGGGCCCGCTACAGCCAATATACACCTTTCATATTGGCTTCCTTCAAACACTGAAATGGGTGAAACAGTCCCTGTCATTGCTGTCGTCAGTCCTTATTTTTCGTTTGGCCAGCCCGGAGATGAATCTGGAGCGACCAATGTCGTTGGCGGTGGCCGTGGCGAGTTTATTTACGATAATTATATTCCACACGGCTATGCATTTGCCCAAGTATCCGTTTTCGGAACCGAAGAATCTTCAGGATGTTTCGATTATCGTGGCGAAGGAGAGGGCTGGGGAATTCATCAAGCGGTTGAATGGCTCGGTACACAAAACTGGTCCAATGGAAAAGTCGGATTGTATGGAAAATCATACGAAGGCGCAACACAGTGGGAGGCAGCCGTTCATGGCAGCGAACACCTTGCAACCATCGTTCCAATTTCAGGCACAACAGGACTCCACCCACTTCTCTACAAGAATGGAAGTGCAGAGGCTCGTAGCCAAGTGATGCACATGAATTATTTTGGAAGTACTGTTGATTATAACGGCGAAGATCTGGACAATATTTGTCCTGATATAATCGAAGGCCTCTTTGCAGGCCCGGTGACGTACGGGATGGGTGAATTAGACCCTTACATGGCAAATTATTACGAGGAAAGAGAACATATTTCGAAGGCACTTACCAACTATAACGGCAGTGTTTATTGGGTCCAAGGAATGCAAGATTGGAACGTTGACCCACACCAAGTCTTCCCGTGGTACCAGATGTTTATCGATGCAGGTTTTGATGTCCGAGGCATGCTTGGGCAATGGGAACACAACTATCCAGACCAATGGTCAAAGCATAATGCGCAAGAAAGCGGGTACGGCGGAGAAGCGATTGAAAATATGACGCGCTGGGATTGGGGCCAAGATTTGTTTGAATGGTTCGAGTATTACTTGAAAGACATCGGAGAGAAGCCAGAACTCCACGCTCAAATTCAACGTAACGATGGCCAATGGCGAATCGAAGATACCTGGCCACCGCTTGACCGAACCTCAACTGAAGTCCCACTCGACACTTGCGTTCAAACCGGAACTCGAGTGCAAGGGGTTTCTGGCTCTGGCGGAAGCGTGAGTGGCGTAGTGATTGAATGCGATGCACTCAGCAGTGAAGTCGACATCCACATTTCAGGATTAACAACGCTTCACCTCGAAGTTCAAGCCGCCATGGATGGAGGACAAATCTTCGTAGAGATTCAAGATGCAGAAACCAACCTCCGTATCGGCCATGCAACCATGGATATTCGCTACTACCAAGGTGGCAGTGATCCAACGACAGTCTTACCCGGTCAAAGCCTCACTATGCTCATGGAATTCCAGGCAATTGACGCTCTCTTGCCCGCAGGACATGGAATTCGCCTTGTACTGACAGAAACAGGGGAAGACTACCTTGCTCCTGCTTGCGGGGTCTTGTGTCCAATTACAGTGAACGGAGGCGTTCTTTCCGTGCCGCACATCGATCGTGATGGAAGCAATGTTTTGATTACTCCGCAAGGTGAAGATGCAGCCAATAATCAGTAATTGTTACTCGTATCACGTAATGCACGGACCATATCAATACGGCCTACAAGGCCAACCAAGACACCTCGTCGATTTACCAGCAATACTTCTTCTTCTCCAAGCAAGCGCCGCGCTTCACCAATCGAAATGTCAACATCAACCATTGAGAAGTTAACCCGCATGACTTCATCGACACAATCACTTCGACCGACATCCCCCTTCAAGAGACTTGATTCCGATACCAATCCGACCACAGACCCCGTTTCACTGAGGACTGGTAATTGGCTGATACCACCAAGAACCATTTTGTCAATTGCAGATTGAATCGTATCTGTTCGGACTAATGTCGTGACTTCAGAGATCATAATGTCGCCCACGGTATGGGCTTGGTCCGGTTGTTCTTCTCGCTTGAGCGCTCCAACCATTTTCCGAAGTGTCGAAGCACGAGGGTCTACCGACCCCGTCTCAACCTTCGCTATGACGGATTGCGTCAATCCTGAACGCTCAGCTAACAAGGACTGTGTGAGTCCTAAAGATTTGCGCCACTGCCGCAAATACCCGCCGGTTGGAATTTCCATTGTTTGCCCGTGGAGTCCACTACCAATGAGTTCACCGGTCGGCGCTCATTTTCACATCATATGTATTCAATTACGACACTCTGTTCAAATGTTCAAATTTTTTGTAAAGGGGCAAACAAATGAATAAAAAAGAACGCAATGATAACCAGTATAAGTGAACAAACAGTTATTAAAAAGTTTAAAAAGTAAGCATTTGACAAATTAAATTGGGTAAAAGATGAGCGTATGGTTGATATACCGCCTTTGTAAGCCTTGAACCGATACCTATGATGGATAAAGCAAAATTGGAATACATTTGGCTCGATGGATACAACCCAACACAAAACATGCGAAGCAAGACTTTGGTTCGCCCAGATTTTACTGGAACACTTGAAGAATGCCCTGTTTGGTGCTTCGATGGATCTTCAACCCGCCAAGCAATGGGCGATAATTCGGACTGCCTTCTCAAACCCGTTGCCATTTTCCCTGACCCTCAACGTTTCAACGGTTTTCTGGTTATGTGTGAAGTCATGAATGCAGACGGAACCCCACACTCGAGCAATGGCCGAGCAACAATCGAAGACGATGATGAAGATTTCTGGTTTGGATTTGAGCAAGAATATTTCATTATGGATACTGAAACACAACTCCCACTTGGCTTCCCTGTTGGCGGATTCCCAGGGCCTCAAGGAATGTACTACTGTTCTGTTGGTGGAAGAAACACCCATGGCCGTTCACTTGTTGAAGAGCATGCAGATTTGTGTTTGGATGCCGGAATCAATTTCGAAGGAATCAACCAAGAAGTTGCTTGTGGGCAATGGGAATTCCAAGTCTTTGCCAAGGGTGCAAAGAGAGCTGGAGACGAACTCTGGGTTGCTCGTTATTTGATTGACCGTTTGACTGAAAGCCACGGCTGCTACATCGAATATCATCCAAAACCAGTCAAAGGCGATTGGAACGGTTCTGGAATGCATGCAAATTTCTCCGATGGAAAAATGCGCGACCAAGGTGGCGAGGCATTGTTTACTAAGATCTGTGAAGAATTCGGAAAGAACATCAAAAAGCACATGGATGTGTACGGGGAATTCAACGACCAGCGGCTAACTGGATTGCACGAAACCCAATCAATCGATCAATTCTCATACGGTGTTTCAGACCGTGGTGCTTCAATTCGAATTCCAATTACGACCGTCGATGATGGATGGATTGGACGTCTCGAAGATCGACGACCAGCATCAAACGGAGACCCCTACAAGATCGGGGCAGTGATTATTTCAACGACCAAGGCTTCTTACAACTGATTCTCTTCAGATTGATGTTCATTCTTACGAACTTTAAGAACTCCGATAATGACGGCACCAATAACAGTTAGCGTCATGATATTGGCGGCAATCATGGCAAAGGAATCAACAAGAATTCCATAGACGAGCCAAAGGCCAAGTGCGAAAGAAACAACAGCAAACGTCGTTAAAGAGATTCCATCATGTCGCTTGTGAACCCATACTTGGATAATTTGAGGTATCCAAGCGAAAATTCCGATGATGCCAGCGAGTAAACCGATTGCCTCAATCCATACTGCAGCCATAGCCATAGCCGTTCGACCGACCCACATCAAACTTCGCGAACATCAAATGTTCTTGGCCCAGTCGGCTGGAGGCTTTGATACACTGATATGAGTGATTGTTGCCCAATCGACCTTTCTCGGTGTTTTCTCACCAACAACGTGCATATCGAGGGTAAGGCCAAAGGGTATTTTGGCAATGATGTTTTTTCCGCCGGTTTTCAACGTGACTTCACTTGGGTTGTTGTTGAATAAAGAAAATATCGAACGCTTATGTTCCGCAGTGGCTTGAACAGGGCTTTTTCGGTCGGCAAACCATGAACGTAAATGATCACCGAGGCCGAGACCGAATACATCGCCTTTCAACATCAACCCCCCATGGAGGTGAACTTCATCCCAGGTGTTGAAACCTTCCAGAGTCGCCACCAAATCTGGATTCATATCCCCCGGACTCGTCGTTTCAAGAATTTTAATGAAGCCTGCTTCATCAACCATTTCAGCCGCTAAATCCTTGGGAATCTTAGGCCACTCAAGTCGCTGGTGAGTCATGGCCACAAGAACTTGCATTTCAAGCGCTTTTTCCTTTGAAAGAGAGAGTCGTTGTTCATGTAATGCATTCAAAATTTTTGCCTTTCGCGCAATACGATCTGCTACACCATCGTGATTATGTTGCGTTCCATTGTTCCGGTTTTGAACAAAATGATGCTCGTCTGTTATGACAAATGAACCGGCCCAGTGTTTTTGTTCAACAACCAGCATGGTATTGCCTCCGATGACTACCATGTCAATTTCTCTCCGTCCACCATCCGGGTCAGGGATACGAACCGATTCAAAAATCTTCCAACCGTTTTCACGTCCAGCAGCCCTTGATAATTTACATAATCGCATTTCAGCAAGGTCGCCAGCTCGGTGAATGTCATCGGGTGGGTGTTTTAAGCGCCGAGTACGCCACCATTTCCAACGAACACGCATTGTCATAGAAATTCATCACCGCAATAATTGATCAACGCTTTGAACGATAACAGTGGGTTGCTGTTCGGCGCCAGCTTCCAATTCAGAAACATCATCCATCGTCGCTTCACCAGAGAGCACCAAAACGCCAATACAACCAGCCCGTGTCGCCATAGCCAAGTCGGTATACAATCGATCTCCAACCATTGCGCAGCGAGCAGGATCGAGGCCTAAAGCCTCAATTTTATGCAAAATCATACCAGCATTTGGCTTTCCAGTGATGTGAACAGGATCGACTCCAGTTGTGGTTTTGAGTAAGGCGAGATAGGCGCCAACATCAGGCAGTCCACCATCGGGTGACGGGCACACCATGTCGGGGTGACTCGCGACCAATGGGACGCCAGCATGAAGGAAGATACTCGCTTTGGAGAGTTTTTCATAATCGATTTCCGTGTCATAGCCAAGAACAACGTATTCCGGTTGTTCGCTTCGAGTTTCAATGCCTTTTTCTTCGAGCATTTCTCGCATACCCTCAGTTCCAATGAGCCAAGTTTTAGTGATTGAGTTGGATTTGAGCCATGCTAATAAATCATGAGTAGAAAGTAAGACATCATCTTCAACAGCAGGGATTCCAAACGCATGCAATTTCTTTACATATTGCTTGACCGAACGACTCGAATTATTGGATAAGAAATAGCGTTTAACGCCACGTTCATCACACCGATCTAGAAATTCGAGAGCACCTTCAATCAGGTTATTACCAAGGTAAATGGTACCATCTAAATCAAGAAATACCGCATCAATTCCATCGAGCTGTGCATCCATTTCCTCACCTTAAAACAACAGTGTCTTCATCATAAACCAAGGCGAATGTAAATTCTCTTGGGCCTCTTTACTAGCGATCATTTCAGTCATCATTTCTTGCAAAACAGGCTTTTTCTCCGCCTTGCCGACAAACCAGTTCAGCAACCAAGACTTTCTGCTGAGTTTTTGCATTCGATAGGAATTGATGAGTTCGGGGCCAAGTACCTTCCATACTTCATCTTGATATTCAAGGAAAGGTCTTTTTTCCATGATGTGCCGAGCAGCCATTTCTCCAGTCACCAATGCATTTCCAACCCCTTCACCCGAAAACGGGTCTATCAAAGAAGCAGCATCGCCAACCAATCGAATACCATTCATGCTGGAACGGCGGGGTTGATTGCTGCTTTTCTTACGTGGAGAGCCGAAGGGAAGTTGCCAACCCTTTGCAGAACCAGGAATCATTTCCGCTTCAGCAAACCGACCTTTAAACATCGGATGATTTGCGATAACATCTGCTTGAAGTGCCTTCAATTTCTTCTTTTGTTTATCCAGAAGTCCCATGACCATTCCAATGCCGACATTGACTACGTTTTCCGATACTGGGAAGAGCCAGAAGTATCCAGGAATCACCGAGTCAACAAAATGAATTTCTATATCGCCAACGTTTGCTTCGCATCCTTTGACATTTCTCCAATATTCGCGATATCCGCCACAGTAATGGTCGCGGTCCATCATGACTTCATTGTATGAGGACTCGACGACTGAACGAGCAACTGGGCACCTATAGCCCGCTGCACCAACCAATTCACGAGAGTAGAATGTTCGCTCCTCGCCGTCTCTTCCTCCGATTCGAACAACAATTCCAGCGGCATGCCGAGCATCCCCGCTCCCTTCACCAGGGTCTTGACCTCCAGCACCATCATCAAACAGAACGGTACGAACATCTCCGCCTTGGATAATTGAGCCACCTGCTTCCCGGACCAATGCTTGGCAACGGTTGAACAGCAATGAATCGAATTGGGCGCGAGGTAATGCATACCCCGCTTCCATTTTTTCGACATCTTCTTCAGGTAATGGGACGCGTACTGTGTTGCCCTTTGGAGACGAGAAAACAATTCCCGTGACTCTGAAATGGGGCGTCGATTCAATATCTGCTTTGACGCCGAGTTCGCTTACATGAGAAAGCGATTTTCCACCGACAGCATCGCCACAAATTTTGTCGCGCGGCCAGACTTCTTTTTCGATCATCAAAACGCGTGCACCGGATTTAGCCAAATAACCAGCAGCAGCAGCGCCACCAGGGCCTCCACCAACAATGATTGCATCGAATTCTGTACCACTTTCTGGCATTTCGCCTGTCTCAATGGGGTGTTCCCATGAGCGCACTGCAGAGTCGGTGTCCGCCGTCATGTTCGCCACTCAACCGATTCACCCCTTGAGTCTTAGCGTTCAAGTCGTTGCAAATCACCTCTCTTGACCGTCATACTCATTCGGCGTCACATCCGGCCACGGCTTATGGGGGAGCCTCTCACGCAGCCCGGCAACGGTTTGGAAGCCGGCCCTGCAACCCCCCTTCAACGCAAAAAAGCCTTGATTGCGTTACTGGTTGTTACTTCGGTATGGGGTGCGACCTTCATTTGGATGAAACAGGCGCTCAATGCTCTTGAACCAGAAATTCTCGACATTGGCAGATTCCAAGTCGTGGCCATCCTCGTCGCTGCTCGTTTTGCTGTAGCAGCAATCGCAATGCTTCTTCTCTTTCCAAAGGCGAGAGCAGCTCTCAAACATCCCGAACAATGGCGCGGCGGATTGATCCTTGGCGGCATCATGCTTGTTGGGTTTGTAACACAAATGATTGGTTTAGAAGACATCAGCCCTTCCGTATCTGCTTTCCTAACATCTCTCTATGTCGTTTTTACTGCATTAATCACCGTGGTTTTCACGAAGTCTCGACCTTCTCGCGCATTGCTTTTGGGCGTTCTTCTTGCCACATTTGGAGCAGGTTTCATTCAAGGCCCTCCGCATTTGACATGGGGCCTAGGAGAAGTACTCACAGTCATTTGCGCAGTCTTCTTCGCTTTGCATATCATCTTCACTCAAAAAATCACGCAACAACTCGAACCAATCGGCGTAACTCAGACCTCCTTTATCGTGGTAACTGTGGGTGCTTTTCTTCTCTTGTTGTTGATTGGAGGCGGTCGCTCAATTTCACAATGGGACCTGGTCTTCAAAGACGGAGTATTCCTTCAAGTTCTTTGCCTTGGAATTGGTGGTTCATTGTTTTGTTTGCTTTTACTCAACCTCTTTCAACGCTTTTTACATCCAATACAAGCGGCCATTATCTATGCATTTGAGCCGGTTTGGGCGACCTTTTACGGCTTGAGTTTAGGCCTTGACCACTGGAGTGGGTGGATTCTAATTGGCGGGGGCGCATTATTCGCTGGAAATATTGTTGTTGAAGTCTTTACAAGTGCCGATGAGGAAGAGTAAATGACGGACACCGTTTCGAACCAAAAGAGGGATTCTATGACAGCAGATAAAAAACTTGATTTGAATGGATTTGGAAGTAAGGCGGTTCACAGTGGAACAAACCATGTGGGCGATGCAGTCAACACTCCAATTTTTCAATCCTCTACCTACAAACTGACCGATGAGCGCTATGCAGGTTGGGCAGCAGGTGCACAACACACTCTTCTCTATGCTCGTCTTTCTTCAGTAAACTCAGATGCAGTTGCGCAAAAATTGACCGCGCTTGAAGGCGGCGAAGATGCGGAAGTTTTTGCCTCAGGAATGGCGGCAATTTCTACGACACTGATGTCTTTCCTCTCTGCAGGAGATCACATTGTTGCTTCACCAGATGTTTACGGCGGAACCTACGGTTTGCTCACTGAAGAACTTCCACGTTTTGGAATTGAAACGACGATGACCGATATGCGTGACCCTGCGGCATATGAGGCGGCCATACAACCGAATACGAAGATTCTCTATATCGAGACGCTCACAAATCCAGTTCTCAAGGTCTGTGATATTCCTGCAATGGTTGAACTTGCCCAACGCCATAATCTCCTTTGCATTATTGACAATACTTTCGCATCACCATGGGGGTGCCAACCGCTTTCAATGGGTGTTGATTTAGTCATCCATTCGACAACAAAATACCTCGGTGGCCATTCTGATATCATCGGAGGAGCTGTCGTTGGTTCAAAGGAATTAATTGCTCAAATCTTCCCTCGCAAAGTACACTTTGGTGCCAGCCCTGACCCGCATAATTGTTACTTGCTTGAACGAGGAATGCGAACTCTTCACGTCCGCATGCCAGTGTTGTGTAACAATGCAGCAGAATTAGCAAAGCGACTTGAAGCCCACTCCATGATTGAGAAGGTAAACCACCCAACTCTCAAATCTCATGCTGATTATGAAGTTGCACAACGGGTCATGCCGAAGGGAACTGGAATGATTGGGTTTGTTGTCAAAGGCGGCGATACTGCTGCTTTGAAATTCATGCGCGGTCTTGAAATGATCTACGAAGCAACAAGTCTTGGTGGCGTTGAATCATTAGTTGAATGCCCATTTAATTCAAGCCACATGATGATTCCAGAAGATGTCCGTCTTGCAGCAGGTATTATCCCCGGCTATGTTCGAATTAGTATTGGCATCGAAGACGTCGAAGATTTGTGGGCAGACCTCGAAAGAGGATTCGCCAACATTTGAGTTTAGTTTGCTTCACCGGTGACGGTTTTGAGAGCCGAAAATGATTCCATCCAACTTTCGGTTTCACGCTCGACATCCTCGTTCTCACAATTGTACAGGGCTTTTCCTGCTTCGAGTAATTGTTTGGTGGCGACTTGCCACGCACCACCGCGGTCTCTAGCGTTGATTTCGAAATGCCATTCTTGTCCAGCAGAGCGGCCTGAAGCCAGTAACCATGCCCAAGCAGCGGCAGCAGAAACGATTGAGTCGTGCCGTTGAGTCGCTGCCCGTTCTGCCTTTCCATCTCCTTCTAAGAGCCCTTGAAGAATCAAATCATGAACAGCCCCGGTTGCCCCAGGTAAAGCGCCACCACGGGTTGGGAATCGAGCTACCTTTTGCGCCAACGCCCGTGTAGAGTCCAAACTCTTGAGGAAATTTCCAAACGGTTGAGGTTTTTTCTGTTGCTTTTTCCAAATCTCTTCGGCTTCATCACCTGTAATTCCAAGACCCTCGAGTCCCTTCAGACCCCACTTTTCCCAAAGAGCGCCGAGGATGTTTCCACAACTGGTCCCTTCCATGACTTCCAATGCCTCAGCCTTTCTTTCAGAAACATCTCCCTTCGGTGTGATGCGCAACCCTTCTCCATCCACGGAACCTTCTTCCATTGAAGCATACAACATATGTGCGGTAAGATGGCGTTCATCCGAGGAGCCTGGGTGGGAGTGTAAAGCCTCTTCAATCGAGTCAAAATCAATGCCAGTGATCCATGATTCCCCGACGACTAATCCAGTATCAATCGAATCTAAAACAGCCCTTCGTATTGCAAGTGCAATCACGCCTTCATTCATGGTCAAGCCTTGCCAAGCATCGATTATTTTGTCCATGCCTTCCGATGCAGCATCTGGGAGCGGAGTGTCTTTATCCCAGCCTTTTGGAGCCCAATTCGCATCAATGGTAAGGATTGAAGGAAGAAACGGCGGTAACATTGAAAGTGCGAGGTGGTGAATGAATGAAGACTCCTTCTTTTCGGTTTTTGATAAATCCTCAAAGCTGATGGCAAGGACAGGGCCGTGCTTGAATGAGAATCGGATATAACCGCTACCACTTGGTTTGAAATCGAGAACAGATTGAGCATCGATATCTCCAGTCACCCAAATTGGTACTGATAAATCACTGTGCTTGGTAAAAGAGAACCGAGAACGTTGCAAGACATCATCAAGCCATTCATCCGGGGGCGTTGGGTTTGGACCAGTACACACAAAGCCACCTTTCCAAGTGAAGAAATACATCCCGCGTTTTGCATGGTCTTCCCATGGCAACATTCGCAAAGTGAGGTTTGAGTAATTCTGCAAGCCAGCAAGGTAACCTTGCTTTCCATCCCCGCGCCGGATAAAAGACGCAGAACCAAACGACCCTGAACTGAATTTCCCAACCATGGTAATTTCTTCATCATGGGCTGCATGAAGAGAGCCTGCAAATGCCTTGGCCACATCATCGCCCCGCTTCGACATCATCCGCTTACCCAGCCAAGTAACGTTATCCTTCTTGCGAACAATCGATTCGAGAGCCCGCATGGTCTTTGTCACAGGATCAGTACGCCCCCAACTGAGTTTACCCTTCCACGTCATGACGGGGAGGTGCGCTCTTGGATTCTCCAACAACTTTGCAAGTTCGCGCTTGAGTTTATTGGCAGTTGCTTCGTTGGCATGCTTTGTGCCTCGCATACGAATACGCTGCTTTTTTTGACCGGGGAATTCTACTTTTGATGGACCTGCCATTTATTCCCCTCAACCCTGCCTAAAAGCCCCTCTCGTTTGAGACCTTCGCGCCTTCATATACTCTTGAATTCATAATAGAATGCGGCGGAGAAGAATGCATTACACCTTGTGTATTGAAAATCTTCCTTCACCCAAAAAGAGGCATGAATATGGCAGATGAATATCAATTGGAAGAGGAATTTACGATGGAACCACACTATGAAAAAGAACTTGAAAAAGCACCCGGGGAAGAAAAGCCTTCAGAGAAACCAGCCTCGACAGTGCTTGAAGTTCAGACCCCTCTTGGGCCAGTTTCTATCGATATGAAACAGTTTGATGATGTCAAATCAGCCGTTGCCGCAACTCGTAAAAAAGTGTCTTCAATGCCCCTCAGTGACCAGATGATGAATGGTTTTCTTGGTGGAAAGCACAAGCGCGACTCTCGATATTGGCGCGGTAAACTTGGGGTTCTGATGAAGATACATTTCGATGAATATCTCGAAGAAGAATTCGAAGTCTCAGAAGAGTTTCTCATCGACCATGGTAAAATCCGTGCAGCGGTTTACGAAACTGCCGAGATGCATGAAAAACAACGTCAGCGTTTCTTGGCCGTTGGAACTCGCTTTTACAAATCTAAAAAAAACCCAGAGCACATGTTTGTCACCGTGTC
>CAJJCQ010000081.1 GCA_905182725.1 uncultured Candidatus Poseidoniales archaeon | reverse complement strand
TTTCGTATCTCTCCATTCATGAGTGTTCCATACACAAAGATTTTTTCTATCGGGTAACTGGGCGAAAAGTTTTCAATAGCGTTTTTTAATTCTCCAATTGGAAGTTTTCTCTTTTCTAAACCCTGCTTAATCAAGTTGGTATAGGTGCTGGTTGGCTGAATAAAGCGTCCGTCTCGGCTCTTTTCAGTCACACAATAGGTCATTGCTTGGACAAACGTTCCATTCGGAAGAACGACTTTCACTTCCCGACGTTCATACGCCTGAACTTCAGTTCCTTCCTTTCGATCCATAACTTCGAGAGTGACATCATTCATGCGAAAAAGAACACCTGGGACTGCATGACCTCGACCGATTTCAACGACATCCGCAGCACCACCTTTTCTACCATCTGAAAAATAATGGAACTTTAGAGAATAGTTCGGAAGCCAACACGGACTTATTTCGACCAATCCATCATAGCGGAGGTTTTCCTTTTCACACCAAGATTTCCAGTCATCCCAATCAAGGTTTGAGCCGTATCCGAAATACAGCGTACCGTCGCCTTCCATGCATTTACAGCAACGCAAGGTTATATCAAACCTTACTGAATTAGCCCCAAGTGCATGGTTCAAGAATTTCTTGACCACCCATCAAAGGTTGTAGCACTTGAGGAATTTGAACTCGCCCATCTTCCATTTGATTTTGTTCCATGATGGCAACCAATGCACGAGAAGTTGCCACTGCGGTCGAATTGAGTGTATGTGCAATCGGTTGTCCTGAGTGACCCGGCTGTCCATATCGGATTTGCAATCTGTTTGCTTGATAATCGGTACAGTTCGAACATGATACGATCTCTTTGTATTGGTTTGCTCCGGGAATCCAAGCTTCAAGGTCATATTTTCGAGCAGCAACCGTTCCCATGTCGCCTGTACAAATGTTCACGACCTCGTAATGCATTTCCAATGCATCCCATAAGTCAATGCAGTTCTGTAACAGTTCTTCTTGAAGTTCCCATGATTGCTCTGGTGTGGCAATAATGATTTGTTCAATTTTGGTGAACTGGTGAACTCTCCAAATTCCTAAATCAGACTGACCGTGAGACCCTACTTCCCTTCGGAAACACGGTGAGAGTCCTACAATGCGTAGTGGTAAATCGCTTTCAGGTATGGTTTCATTCATGAACATAGCCGTAAGTGGGTGTTCTGCGGTTGCAATCATGTAGTAATTATCAGGTTCAACCCCATACATGACCGTCTCAAAGTCAGACAAATCTGTTACGCCTTCATAGGCTTCCCTGTTCATCATAAGAGGGGGCTGAACGAAAGTATAGCCACGCTCTCGAATGAAATTAACAGCAAATTGTTGTAAAGCGAAATCAAGTCGTGCCAAGTCGCCCTTAAGGAAGAAGAAACGACTCCCTACAATCTTTGCAGCGCGTTTGAGGTCAACCCATTTATTCATTTCAATGAGTTCGTTATGGGTTCTCGTTTCAAATTCAAATTGTGGCTTTTCTCCATGCACACTCAATTGAGTATTTTCAGATTCATCTGCCCCAACAGGGACATCAGGATGAAGGATATTCGGGATACTCATCCGCAGACGGTCTCGTTCTGCCATGGCTTGTTCGGTTTTCTTTTCCATCTCGGTAATTTGTGAACCTAAATCGGCAACCTCAGCAAGAATACGTTGGGCGGCTTGCTCATCACCTGACTTCTTGGCAGCCCCAATGCCTCGTGCTGCGGTGTTTTTTGTTGCACGAAGTTGATTTGCTTCATGTTGAAGGTTAATCCATTGCTGATCTAAAGCAATGACTTGGTCGATTTTATCATGAGGTAGCCCACGTTTATCATGATCTTTACGAATCACATCGGGCTCATTTCGGAACAGATTCATGTCGAGCATATCATCACCTCACAATGTAATTCCAAAGTCGAAGATTGCAGTTCCTACAATCAGTAAGCCACCGATGACATAGCCCAAAATAGCGCCGCCATTTAACAATGGAAGTCCTGCCTGTGCACGTCCACGTGCGACATAGGTCATCAATGCAAAGTATCCCATTAACCCTCCGAGAAGGGTTGTCATGGCCACAAGGAAGCCATCAGTTCCTTCGATGTATTGTGCAGCAGAAAGAACGAGCATTCCAGGGAATATAACATCGCCAAGTCCCATGAACATAGCATCTTTACCTTTCTTCTTAGGCGCAGATGGTCCCTTTGGCCGCTCAGATGGGGGAGTGTTCTTTTCTTTCATTGAAACTGTTTCATCGATGAAGGAATAGCCCTTTTCTTGTGGGGCAACCAAAAGTATCGGGAGTCGAAGTCCAATCATTGTATCAGCCAAGGCAAGCATATGCTTTGAGCTGTAGACCGCCCATGCATCATAGATGGCCGCAGCAATCATGAAGATAATAATCAATGTTGGAACGAACGTAACTCCAAGCATGACAATGACGCCAGAACCCACGAGTACGCCTACGGTATTGACCACATACCACTCACTGTGAACATAGAGTAAAATCATCAAAATTATGGCGACTAAGAGTCCAGCCAAGAGAGGTCCATTTTCCAGTTGTAAACCTTCGAGAGCCATCATGTCACCCGTTACTTCACCGGATTCTATTGTGATTGAACCGTTGTCATACACTGCATGGAATTGTGAGGTGTTGTCTGATTGACCAAACCAACTTGTTGCCAAATCATCTGAGACTGAGAAACTTATTCTGTTCTTCAATAATTGCCCATGGTGCCAGTTTGCACTTTCATCTGTAGTAATAAGTAAGTCACTCCAACCACTTTCATCAAGGTCAGTGATACGAACGGATTGGATAGAATCAGCATAGCCAAGAAGGTTCATTTTCGTTTGTGGCGTGAATTCACTTTCAGTTACATTTCCATTCCATTCAAAACTAACGACATCTCCACTTTCTTCTCCGAGGAGTAAAAGCCCTTCATTCACGTTCGATTCATTGATCGAATTCTCAGACCAAGGGGAATGTCCAAAGTCAGCACTGGTGAAATTACTCGTAGCATTTGTTTCGAACAAGAGTTTAGCATCTTCCTTGAAATCAATGACGAGAGGATTCAATGGCGCTGAAGTTTGTTCTAATTGAACGACAATAGCCATGTTTGAGGTGACAATGAGAATTTTATCATCATCAATCAATTCAGCATATTCAACCCCCGTATGCGTTTTAAGTTCGGATGGAAGATTCCACCCTGCTTGATAGAACAGTTCACCAGGATTTTCATCGAACACGTTGAAGCGCACCAAGAGATTGTTTTCGTCAATGACATACATTGCATCATCTGCATAAAAAGCAAGTGAACAAGTACCGGATAAGGTACCGAGGAAATCAAGATTAGAATTTCCATCTCCGTCTTCGACGTAACGATGGCACGCATAGGAGTCTTGCAATTCACCGGTTTCAGCATCAGCATACCAAATATATCCTTGGTTTGTGAATGAAAAATATTCATCTGAAACCACAACGCGTACTTTTCCAGTATCGTCAAACCCAATACGTTCATGGGTCATGGACCAAGCAGGTGTGGCATCCAACATGTCTGCACCATGATAGACGTTAATCGTATCATTCCACATTCCAGGACTTCCGAGCAATGAATTAGTTAGATGTGTATCCATACCATGATGTGAAAGATAAGACATGTCGATTTCGCTTTCATTTTCGTATTCAAACGGTTCAACTTCTAAATCCAAAACCAGCATATGAGCCAATGGTACGGTAGAATACATCAAGGCAATCGAAAGAACACCCATGATTCCATATTTGATGATCCATTCTTTCTTATATTTAGCAAGCAGTAAAATGAATGCAGTAAAGACAAAAATCATGAACAATTCAAGTGCAATGTAGCGTACTTGCGATGCTCCAGCCTCACCAAATGCCTGCAAACCTGCAATATCATACCAAGGTCGAATAAAGAGCGAAAGGGCAATGGTCAAAATAAACATGAACGCCATGCCCATCATTGAAGGAAGTTGCTCTCTCATCATCGAGAAAATGTTATCTTCAGCAACTAATTCTGCCTGAACCGCAGCAAATTCCTCCGAAACCTTTCGTCCCGGTGTCGATGGTTGAGGCTGTTCGGTCATACCCTGTGCGAGTTCGGACACTCATATGAGCGTCGCGTATCTTACGCCCCCTACGGGGGCGATACAACACCGTTCAAACAGCAGTGAAGAAAAGGCCTAATCATACCAACACTTCGGCAGCATGTGGTTGAAGCACGCTCTTGGCTTGAATCGACTAAAAAGCGGGGTATGGCACTTGGCCTCAAGGGCACTAAAACCGTTCTCGACCGTCTTCAGCTCAATCTTCCATCTCACATTATTCACGTGGCAGGGAGTAACGGTAAAGGGACAGTATGTGCTTTGATGGCAGCATCCTTGTCAATAGGTGGTACCGAAAATGTACTTTTCACTTCACCACACGTCGCTCGAATCGAAGAACGTATTCGCAGAAACGGTATTCCAATTTCTTCTCAAGAATTCGATGAAGCAGTCGAAAAAATCTACCATGCTGCAATTGGAGACACGTTGAATCAAGCCATTGAATTGACTTTTTTCGAAGTGACGTATCTCGTTTCAATGATTGCTTCAGTTGGTAGCGATGTGTTAATCCTTGAAACGGGATTGGGAGGGCGACTCGATGCGACTCGAAGTGGCCCTGCTACCGCTTCATTGGTCACTTCTGTCAGCCGAGAACACATTGATATTTTAGGTTCAGACCTTCCAACGATCGCTCAAGAAAAAGTAGCCATAGCGCGACCAAACTGTCCAATCATTATTCGAAACCCAGAGAGCCATGAGGTTCGTGAAGCAATGCTTTGGGAGATACAAAACGCCGGCAATGAAGCACTGAACGAGACGCTCGCTCCTGCACACGCCTTCTTTGTGACCATTCCAAAAGGTTCTACTGTTAAAGATGAGGCTGGAGTTTTAGCTTCAGCATTGTTTGAATCACTTGGTTTTACCACTGAAACAATTGACCAGGCAAAACAGACTCTTCAATGGCCTGCTAGAATGCAACTGTTAACCGAACATGAAACATCAACGCACCCCTACTTGCTCGATGCAGCTCACAATTCATCTGGTCTGCGTCGAATTCTCCCTGAATTAGAGCGATATGTCTCAGAACATGCGCCTCAAAAGAATGGTCAGCCAGTTTGGACACTGCTGTTTGGGACTTCACCTCAACATAACCTTGCGGAATTTCTTTCTCCATTACATGATTTATGCCGACGCATGCCACCTCAAAACATTCTGCTCACTCAGCCCCACGGTGGACGCTATCCTGGCATTGAAACCGAAACCCTTCTCGAACAAAAGTGGTCGAATGCTGCGCCTTTGAGCGTTGCTTCTGCACAACAAGCGGTGGAAACCTTAGCGACCTATTCAGAAGCAGATGTTGGCCTTGTTGTGAGTTTAGGTTCATTGTATTTACAAGGAAATATACTCAATGTCTTTGATTGGGCCACCGATGAAAACCTTTCTTTGTTAGCGAAGCAATGATAGAGAGTTGGCCTGTGAGAGGTTTGTTGAGGACCATGAGTGGGAAATGGGATATTCGTTTTTTAGAATTAGCAAAGCATATTTCAGGTTGGAGTAAAGACCCTTCAACCAAAGTAGGCTGTGTTGTTGTAGGTGAAGACCGAGAGATTCGATCGACTGGATTCAATGGATTTCCACGTGGCATAAACGATGATGAGGAACGTCTAACTGACCGCTCACAAAAATATCCTCTGATTTGTCATGCTGAAGAAAACGCGATTATGCATGCTGCCCGAATCGGGATCTCTCTGAAAGGGAGTACTGCCTTTGTGACATGGCCCCCTTGCTCTCGCTGCGCTCGTTCATTGATTCAAGCAGGTATCAAAGAAATCGTGTATCCTGAAACGAAAGAAATCCCCGAACGATGGATGGAAGATTTCACAATCTCGAACGGCATGCTTCTTGAAGCAGGTATTGTTGTCCGGACGGTTTGATTTCCTCCTTACCGACGCCTTCATGCTCTACGAGAGGTTGGCAAAGGCATGCGAGGGGTTCTATGTGCATTCATGGTAACCTTCATTTTGATGAGTTCTGGTTGTGTTGCACCGACTGTTGACACGCTCTCAATGAATCAATCACCAGAAACCGAATCACCAACTGAACCTTGCAACGGTTTGTTGATTCTCTGCTTGCGAACCTATGATGATGTAACGTTTCCAGAAACTCATAACGCCTTTTCTACTCATGATGATGGGATTTATTATCCAGCTGCAAATCATCAAACTGGATTTAATGCTCAATGGGACGCTGGAATGAGAGCTTTTATGATTGACACCCACTATGAAAATCTTGGTGATGAGCGGGTTGAAACCGTTCGATTATGCCATGGTGATGACGACCGAGGGTTCAGCCCATGCGCTTACGGTAATGTGGATTCGGTTGACTGGTTAACGAACCTTAACGAAAAAATGGAACAGAACCCGCGTGATGTAGTCACACTGTTGGTTGAAAACTATGTTCAAGCAGAACATCTCAAATCCGTGTTTGAACTTTCACAATTATATGAAAAAGTTTTCATCCATGAATCAAATACTCCTTGGCCAACATTACAAGAACTCATTGACCTCGACACAACATTGGTGGTCTTTTGGGAACAAGGTGGAGATGCCTCGCACCCTTGGATTCATGATTTCCTCACGCACAGTTGGACGACGAACTTTGCTGAAGAGAACACTGAGGACATGAATTGTGACCTTTTGCGTGGAGATATTGAACAAGAAGTCTACCACATGAATAACTGGTTAAGAGGCCCAATCGGATTGTCTGACCCGTCTCGTGGTGCTGAGGCAAACGATGTCAATTTCCTGATACAACGTGCCCAAGAGTGTTGGCAGCAACATGGGAAACGACCTACCTTTATCGCGGTTGATTGGTGGGAAGATGGAGATGTAGTTGCTGCGGCAAAGGCGATCAATGAATTTGAGAGTTGAACTGATTAGCTCCAAAAGCGTCGAGTTCGAGCATATTCCATCTCAGCATTATGTATCATTTCGAGTAAACCGTCAATGTTGTTGCGCTGAACTTTTCGTAAGACTCTCTGGGCAGTTGCTTCTCCGATACCTCGGCCCATTAAACAGAGAATTGCTTCATATCCTCGGGACTGAACCACTGAGGCATTTTTCATCATTCTTGCCTGGTCTTTTTCATCCTCAGATTCAACCCACCCGACTAACATTGATTGCATTCGTTCCGGCGAACAGGCAAGCATCGAGCCTTTGCATTTTATGCAGTTTTTGATATCGGTCATTTCAGGATAACGGGCTACACGGAATCGCCGAGTGACTTTGCATTTCAAACAGCAAAGAACAGCCCGTTCATTTGTCAAACGGCTTCTCAGTTGAGTTCGAACTTGTGCACTATCCCAATTTGGCAAAAGCATGTCACGACTCGAATGGTTAGACAACCCAATTGGGCCTGAAGCCGTAATTTTCAATTCAATATTTCCGTTTTGAACAGCACGAAGTATATCTCGTACACCTAATACGTCCATTCGCTCATGGAATAATTTGGACAGAACTTCTTCCATGACCACGGTTCCACGGTATTTTCGTAAGAGTGCTTGAAGGTTGATTTTACGTGGGTCAACACCGTGACGCAAGATTCCAAAAGTTTTCGCAACTTGGGCAAATCTCCAGCGTACTTGCCGTGAATTTGGTAATGTAACACTGAGCAGCCCCTCAATCGCATCAGGCGGCGTTTCCATCATCCACCCGATTAATTCTTCAGGTGATACAGCACCAGTTTGGAGAGCAATCCGAGTTGGTTCAACAACCAACCGTCCCCATTTACCCGATTTTGTCGTTGCCATCGCCATTAGGAAATGTCCTAATCCTTCATTGATTCGAGAACCATGACATGAATTGATGACAATGGCATCTTCACGTTGTTCAAGTGTCATTAATCGGTCTGTAGGTACATGGCCAGTTGCTTCAACATGAGCCGTAATCGCTTCAGCCATGAGACCCAGTGCTTCATCATCAAAGGGATGTTCAGTCAAAACTGAATCACGGTCAGCAAAGATACCTTCCGTATCGATCGCTTGAGAATTAAGTAGGGCATTTGGTTCATGTTCAAACAAGAGAAGATCATCGGCAATTAATTGCCGTAATCGCCCTATGTCTCTTCCAATGGCTTTTGGAACAGGGGGCAATTCTCCCACCCAACGAGGCGCCTCTGCTTTGTCAGACACTGGTGCGACAAGTAATTCCGATTGTTCAGGGTCAGCATCAATGATCAGCCATGTTCGTCCAGCCATGACAAATTGACGGCGACTTCCATCGTCATCTTCACCGCTGTCGTTCAAGGAGAGCACAAACGCTTCATCCACGCTTCCTAAGTGACGTCGAGTGACAGCATCTCGAACTCGATATGATTGTTTATCAGGAATCATTGAAAGGTGATTGCCAACCCATTGACGAGTTCTTCCAGCAGTTGAAAACCAACCGAGTTTGAAAGGAAGAGGTACAGGTACAGTACGATTTTTGAACAGTTCAGGGACTTCTTCATCGGGAATGGAAAACAATGGTCGTTCATCTGGGAGGGGTTTACCTTTTTCCAATGCCTCTTCTTGAGCAACAGTGTACACCGCTTTTGGCCATCTGTACCAGGGAACTTCATCAGGGTCCGGTGTGAACCGGAGAATCCAACTGTCAGCTAATACGCGTAAGATCGATTCAGTATCGTTCCGAGTCCATCCTTCAAATTGAGCGACTTTTGCAAGTATATCTGTTGCCTCATCAATAGCGACAGCATTGAAAGAATGCGCCATTAAAACCAATTGATTTGCAGCTACAGATAACGGGCGTTGTCGCCATTCAATCGATTCGATTTGGCCAAGCATTGCACGGCGGCCCACAACGGCACTTTCTGCGATATCATCGGTATCCCATGACAGTAAATGTCCTTTTCCGACACCGCCTAAACGATGGTCTGCACGCCCAACCCGTTGGAGCATCCGGTCAACTGAACGTGGACTTTTCACTTGAATTATACGTCGAATTTTTCCGACATCGATGCCGAGTTCAAGACTTGAAGTACACACCAAACCAGACAGTTCTCCACTTCGAAGTTTGTCTTCCATATCCTGACGAGTTTCGGCAGCGAGTGAACCGTGGTGTACTCCGATCGGCACATCTGGTGCCATTGTTTGTAACCGATTCGCAATTGTTTCTGCATCACTTCGACTGTTGACAAATACCAAACAAGGGGGTTCAGTTCGTAACACTTCAATCAGCCTTCGAAAACTCGCATGTGCTCGTGGCTGGATATTCATCTCCAAGCCGCCAATTTCATCTTCAGGTAAGGCTTGAGCGCATTCTACAGTAAGTTCTGTAGTTCGGTCTCCTGTTGTGATCAATGCTTTGCCTTTTTTCGGAGAAAGCCACTTTGCAACTTCTTCTGGATTTCCAACAGTTGCCGAAAGGCCAATCCGCTGAACAGAATGTCCTGAGAGAGCTTCAAGTCGCTCCAAACCAACAGACAATTGCCAACCACGTTCACTCGCAGCTAAATCATGAACTTCGTCAATGATGACAGCTTGAACCCGTTTCAAAAGTTCTCGTAGATTTTTGCCAGTGAACATCAATTGAAACGTTTCAGGCGTAGTAATCAACAGATCTGGTGGATTCCGTACTTGTCGCGTACGTTCGCTTTGTTTGGTATCTCCGTGCCGTAGACCAACTTTCAAACCGACCGCTTCGGCAATTTCAGTGAGTCGACGGTCAACGTCCCTGTTTAATGCTCGAAGAGGAGTGATATAGAGAATAGACAACGGTTTCCATTCTTCAACTAAACACCGGTTTAGCATTGGAAGTACAGCCGAGAGTGTCTTTCCTGAACCGGTTGGGGCAACAATAATTCTATCGCCACCTTCACACAATTCTGGCAATGTAGTGGTTTGAACAGGTGTTGGGTTCCACCCCTTTGAATGGAGTGCTGCAGCCAATCGGGGTTCAAGGTTAGAAAATACATTAGACATACTCTCCCCACCCCTATGGAGTAGGGGTCTAGTCGACCTCTTTTGAGTATTTGCAGTAAACGGGGAATGAAGAAAAGGCGTCAATCGTCGTCTTCATCGTCGTCGTCTTCATCATCATCGTCTTCCTCTTCCCATTCTTCTTCATCAGAGAATACACCTTCGCCATGGTCAATGGTCGTACGTGCTGCAATGGATGCAACACCAATGAGAACAAGGATTGAAGTGATAATAAAGATCCAAGCGAGTGGACTTTCACGTGGAGAATCAAACCATCCAAAGTATTGACCGTAGGCAATATCAATCGAATGTTCTGCACTGTTATCATCATCATTCACTTCGACAATGAGGTTATCGTAATCGACAACGACGCGAACACGGTCAACGTCTTCTGCAGTCCATGTTGTGCTCACTTTGACGACTTCATCTCCATCTATTCCAGCAACACCGACGGTATCGAATGGCTTTTCATCGTCACCTGAATAGAAAGCGACCTTGAACAGTGCAGGTGTTGAACCTCCAATGTTAATCACTTCAGCATTGATGACGATGTTTGAACCAGGTGCAATATGGTCGTCAGAAAGTGAGATTGATTTCACTCGGAGTTCTGGGCCAACTGCTCCCAAACGGATCCATTGGCGTTCAAAGTCAGTGTCATCAACAGCAAGTTCCGGAATTGGACTTGCTTCAGAATTCGAGACGACAGGGAATTGGTTTCCTGCAGCATCATAGCCGGTGACATAGAAGCCTACGAAATCTCCAGATTGTGGCGTGATTCGTCCATTGTCAGTCAAATCGACCGCTCCAGTCCAAATGACGTTCTGACCTTCTTGTTGCATACCTAACAAGGTTGAACCAGCACCAATCGTGACGGTTCGAGTAGCATCTCGCATAACCCAATGTACCATCTGGCTCGAACCAGTGAGGTCAGCATCTTCAGTTCCATGGAATTCGACTGGGACATAGCTGAGATCATTGTTCGCTGAAATATCGATGATATTGAGAGGAGATATACGTCGAACTACACGAGGTGCAGCATCATCGACAACAACTTGTAATGTGGTTGAAACCAATGTTCCAGTCATGTCTTCTCCTCTTCCAGGGATATTTGTAATGGAGATCAGACATGTTCGAGTTGGAGATGATTGAAGGGTTGAAGCAGAGGACAAGGGGACTTCAACAGAGAACTCTCCGGAAGAACTGATTGAACCATCGCTCCACATCTTTTCACCATCGAATACTTCGACAAGAATACCTACATCCCGAGGAGCAGCGACTGTGCTGCCTTCATAGACAACACGGCCCGTAAATGCCAAACGGTCATCCTTGCGTACTCGGCTTCCATCAGCTACAATTCCAGTTCTTGGTTCAGACACATCTTCTACGAAGTATTCTGTTGGAGAGAGCATCAAGTCATTTTCGACTCGGAAGGTATGTTCAAGGAGCAAAATTTGCGAATCATCCGTTGAGCCTCTTTCTTTGAACACTAAGGCAACATCGCCCATTTCTTCATCTGGCCAATCCCAGCCGATGATAAATTCAAAGGTAACAATAATCCAAGGTAGTCCTGATTCATTGGTTGTTTCTTGCATAGTACTCGATGTCAACAAGGTGATGAAATTACTTTCAGACCAAAACGTATTGTTCATTCCAGAATATGAAATGCGTTGAGCATCCCTCATTGGGTTTGGTCCTTCGAAATCAAACACCAATGAAATGTGTTCGAAGTCGATAGCGGTGTTGGCATCAATAAAGCCAAGAGTAATGACTTGCTTCATGCCAGCAAAAACGAGTCCATCATCGACATGGCCAAACCATTCTAATCCCGTGAATACAGCAGTTGAATCTTTGCGAGTTCGGAATGTTGCATCATCGTAAAGGAAGCCAGGTCCTGATTGGAATTCAAGAACGGTACCATCGTCGTCCATATGGGTGTAATGCAAAGAATTACCGGCTTGATCTCCTCCAGCCCAATAATAGGAAACTCGTCCCATATTCGGGTTTCGAGTATGGTCAATGGTAGTGATGAACCACTTGTTCTTTGCTTCAGTTGTGTTGTGAACTGTTTTACTGACATATTCTTGAGGATCTGCCTCACCATTGCGGTTAAGGTCATGGTCAGATTCAACCCAATACATCAATTCAAGAGCCATTGGGTGGCCAACATCATCGTTGATTAAGACCTTGACTTCTTGGACTGGGCTCGCAGCTTCATAGCCATCATCAACCGGTAGGAAATCATCACGATGAGGTGATGTTGCATCAACCTTGAAAGTACGTTGCCAGTCAAGGTTTGGCTGCATTACATGGGTTGGTTCCTTTTCGTTATAGGTTTGAATTTCGTAGGTCAAACCAGATTCGACATCAATGTCTGGAAGATCAACTGAGATGAAGAAACTACCATTGTTGTTGGTCGTATCTCGTGCAGTACTTTCAACCCATCCATTGCGAGATACTCGAACATCGAAGGCGTTGTCTTTGGGAGCATCTTCGGTGTTTTGGAACCACATGGCACCTTGGAAGTGAAGTGTTTCACCTGCGGCAACCCATGAATTGTCAGGGACATCATCCATAATTAATGCGCCATCATTGTCACGAACCTTCATCCATCCAAGTCCGAAAGTGCGGTTGACTTCCAATCCAGTGAGGCTCATAAGATCGAGTGGTGAATATCCTGCTGAGCCGGTATTATCTAGGCATCCGGTTCTGAATCGGACATTACTTTGGTCAGGGAATTCAGAAGTCACATGGAATATCCAATGGATTTCGAGAATTCCATTGTTTTCAGACGACCATGAACTTATGTCCAGTTCAATATAATCTTCAGGATCGTTCGGTTCAGGGAATACATCTCCATTTTGCCAATACAACGTCGGGTTCTTGGCAATTGAATTTGTCACAAGGGTAAGGGTTGCTTCAGTCATACCGGATGCATCTTCTCCGATGATATGCCGAGTCACCACTTCGTAAGGAGCCAAGCGTTCATGGAGGACTTCACCTTCTGGAATGTTGATGTCAAGATTCACTGTATTCATTGTGTAGGTGACTGCGAAGGATTCGAGAATTAATATTCCCGAGGAAGCAGCGACTAAGTCAATAGAAATGTTACTGAAACCAGTGCCAGTGTCTGGAATGGCATCGTTAAAACGCTTGAGTAGGTTGTTGGGTCCTCCAGTCGTTTGATGCGTAACCGTCAATGGTCCAAGCAATGCGCCATCTTGTGATGCACGTGCCCAGCCTGACTTACCAGCAATGTTGATTCCTGGTTGAGTTGGTGCATTCGAATGTTGAGCAATAGAGATGTTCGAAATTGAAGGCGTTACACCTGAATTGGAAGTTCCGAGTACAACACGCATGCAAAGATAGTAACCCGTCCCTGTTACCGACTTCGTTTGGTTCGATTGAGTGAAAGTTAGAACTCCAGCACTACCGGGTGTACATGTGCTCGAAGTTGTGTACCCGAAGTAAACGCGAATCGAAGTACTTGTAGGCAAAACTTGGTCCCATGTAATTGTTGCAGCAACGACATTCTTTATTCCAGAACCTACATATTGGTAGGTATACATATTCGCTGAAGAAACATAAGAGGTGATGTATTGAATGCCAACTCCATCGAGGATTGGTGCTTTATTCGTGGTTCCATTGAGACTTGCTCGCCATACAAATGCCGTACTGGTTTGAGCAAAATTAACTGTTTGTCCAGCAGTGACGTGCCTCCAAGTTGTTCCTCCATCGTTTGAAATGTCCACGCTGATACTGGTTCCAGTAGGCATGTATCCAAGGATGCTGCTGATCTTCAAGGTATCAATTGCCTTCGAAGTGGTAAACGAAGTCCCCATGATTGTTGCACTTGTTGAAGAGTGACTCCGTTCGTCATACAAAGCTCCGTCTCCAAAGTTGTTGATTTTGTGGCGGGTACTCGTGCTGCAATAGGCCGTAGAGTAATAGTGGCAAGAAAAACTGAATTGCCCGAGTTCCGATTCAACCATGCCGTAATGGCCACCTTCTGGGACAGGTACTTCACCCATATGTTCAATGAAGTTGCCATTCATAGTGAAAAAGTGATGGTATGAGTCGTAATTGTAACCAACTCCACTGACGTATGATTGGTCATATTCGTTGTAGATAATGGTCGGCATGTTCACAATCATTCCAGCGCCATAACGGGAGACAGTTGAGCCGGTGGCTAAGGTCCATGTGCCCTGGATTGACGATGGAGAACTCTTGCTTACTTCATTGAGGTAATGTGCGTTTGCTGAATAAGAGTACGTTGCGACATACAGTTTGCCAGTCGCATCATCGATGTCGACTCCAGTGACGTAATTACTGCTGTACTGCCATGAGCTGTCACATCGCCACGACTTTGCAGTGCCTGTTGTGATAATGGACCATTTTGTCATGTAATAGCTGGTATAATGGGCGGTGTAAACTGTACTTCCATCAACGGTGGCATCGACCATATTGTAGTATTGAGACGTACTGCAACCGTTGGTACTGAGTGAGGCTGTACCAATATAGGCCCCAGTCGTCGAGTTGATTCGAAGAATAGTTGGCGTATTGTATAAACTAGAAGATGAATATTTCATGATATGGTATTCGTCGCCAACCAAGACAACCACGCCAATGTAGCCCCATGAGGCGCTTGTGCTGACCGTTGATTGAGAGAATTTTTTCGTTAATCCGGTATATCCTTGATCCGTTAAAGAGACGAACTGGCCCGTAGTGTTTTGATGAGCACCGACTTTTGATTGAACCTGTGAAGTACGACCAAAATCAATTGATTGCAGAGATGGGTTGCCTTTGAGTGACATTGTCTGTGAAGCAACATCTACATTTGTACGGCTTCCAGAGGTGAACGGTGAAGGTGCAGAGCCAGACCAGAGGCCGTCGCCCGCTCCGCCGAAATGTGAATTTGTCGTGAAATTGGTATACGATGTTGAACTTGCTTCACCTTTCAAATTGAATTGTGCAGCGGTGACTTCTGCCCCGAATGGAATCGTAAGGTACCCGGCTGTACCGTTGCCGGTACCAGCGAAGGTGTGACTGTAGGAAGAAGTACCGTCCGAAAACTGAGTCTCAACCGTGGCACTCGATGCCATTGGGCCGAATAACGATACTGTGAATAAGAGAATTAAAAAGATTGCTTTTTGCATTAAAATCACCGCTGTCCCTCAATGGGCCTTTGGCCCACACGAACCAAACCATTTGAACTTCGCCCTATCCGGTCAGTCAAACAAGCGATAGGAAAAAGAAGGCCAGCGTACCTGCTTACACTGAGGAGAGAGTAATATGGGTCTGATTTCAAACTGGTGGAAACAACAACATGGACGACAATTAGGCATCACTGCGACGCTTTCGGGGGCACTCGGAGTGCTTCTTGGCCTGTCAGCATATCAATTACTTTTCCTGCAAAACCATGTTTCATGGGGGGACTACACTGGGCAATCAATAGGTTTGGCTGTTTTTGCATCTCTTGCTCTATTGATTGTGCTGCCAGAATTCCTTTCATTACGTGGTCATGTGAGTACCCTTGAAGAACTTCAATCGATCGAATCAACCTCCGAACTTCGTCGCCGTAAGGAAGATGGAAACGAAGCAGCAGATGTCTTAGGTGCTGGCCATGCAATTACATGGACGGCATTCCTTGAAAGCAAAGGACTTCGACGGTGAACTTGAGGGGAGAAAGCGTGAGTGACAGTGACCCGCTGAAGACGCTGTTCCGAGAACTTCTTCTTGCAGCTGGAATGATTGGTCTACTCATTTTAGCATTATACGCTCATACCGGTTCAATGCCACCTTTAGTGGTCGTCGAGTCCTCGTCAATGATTCATGATATCGATGGAGAAGTCGGTAGTATAGACGCTGGTGATTTAGTTTTAGTTCACAATCAAGATTTTGATACAATTGTCACCTTTGCCGAAGCCACTGACCCTGATAATTCCAAATATGGATATTCACAACACGGACTTGGAGGCGACGTGATCATTTACAAAAAGAACGGTGAAGCAGGAACTCCGATTATTCATCGAGCCATTATGGAGGTGGTTCCAAATGAAATTAGTACACCAAACCGAACTGCATCTTCGAATGCATCGAACAGTGAACATTGCCCTGAAGGGGGAACATACGACTCTGAATCCTTGGACAGTGACGGCGTTCCCGGTGTTTGTGTCTTGACTTGGGATGTTCCAGGCACCGATGTTCGTAATGTCGAAACAGTCACCGTTCACTTTGATGGAATTCAGGCTGGCTTTTATGATTGTAATCGGCCAGTACATGCCAATGTTGAGCCTCATTTGGTTGTCTGGCAATGGCAGCCACGGCATGCCGGTATTCTTACACTCGGAGATAACAATAATTGTTCAGTCGATCAAGGATCTCAAGCAGTGAATGGTTCTTCAGGCGTCCACAGTGCATCTGGCACGGTAGGGCCAATACGAGGCTCTTGGCTCATTGGAGTTGGTGGTGGAGAAATCCCTTGGCTTGGAACGGTTAAACTGATGGTTAGTGGTGAAGGCACTCCCGGGACGACATATGTTCCGAGTTCATCGTTTTTGATTTTATTCACTTTGGTGGGCGGCGTTCTTGTTTTACCCATGCTTCTTGAACCAGCAATACGTAGATTCATGTCCAAAGCACCGGAATTCGAGCAAGCAATGTCCGAACATAACAAGAAACAACCCAGTCTCGAAACACCAGAAGATGATTCAATGTGGAAAACCCTGAACTCGTACGATTCTGAATCCGAATAATTATTCTTGAATCGCTTCTTCGAGTGTCAATTCACCACATGCAACCGCATATGCGACATTCGAAGAAATTGTTTTTCTTCCGTTACTTCTTTTTCGGCTTTGACGTTGAATTTCTCTAATCTCACCGATTGTTGGTTGAATTTCTCGAAACTCCCAGACATGTTCTCCTGAAAGTAATGCAATTCTTATAGCGGAAATGACATGGTTATGACGAAGTAAACCACGTGAGGTTTTGGCTTCATTTACCATTTCGACCTCAAGTTGGTGGGTCAGGCAATCGTTAATGATTTGATCACGACTCAATGGAGCACCGTCGCCGATTCGTATGATCATTCGCTTAAACTCAAGAGCAGACGAAATTCCAATTATTTGTGCTGCAATATTTTCGATCCGTTCGAACTGGGCAACACCGAGCACAACGCCATCGGCTAACCAAGCAATGCCGGGGCGTGGACCCGGGTCGACTCCAAAGCAAAGCTGGTGTACTTGCGTGATGCCTCTCTGAATGCGTACTGCATTGTCAACTGCCGCTTTGACTGAAACACTTGACGCTGCAATTGGTTTTCCTTCATCGCGGTACGTCGCAACCTCGAGATCATTCCCAAACCAAATCATATCCTGTTCAGGAAGTACAGCATCATGTTCGAGAAGAATGAACCTCAGTCCTCGACGTTTGAGTTCAGTCATCAGCCGAAAAGCCAATTTGAAGTCGATGGTGCGTATAGCAAGCCGAGGCACATTGGAAACTGTAAGTTCCGCGATTAACTATACTTCCGCCTTACGGGCATATTTTGCGATTGTGGAAAACCATGATTGTAGTGGGACTTCTACCGAAGTCATCAAGAACGATTGACGGTGATGAAGGGATGTGTCGAGTCACTATGAGCGGGAATTGAGACAGGTTCTTGCTGGAGTTCCAAAAGGTGTTGAAGCGGTCATTCGTTCCTGTAATCCTCTTGAGAAACAAAAGATGCGTCAAGTGTTACAACGCCCTTTCTTAGTGGTACGAGCCGCAGGTTCAGGAATGGAAGGTACTGGTGATTTGCTGGCTCTGCGAGGTGATTTATGTTTTCCAATTGAAGTTAAATCGACCCGTCCGAAGAAACTCTACCTTTCTGGTCGAACTAAACTCCAATATGAAGCGATGGTTACCGAAGGTGAAAGATGTAATTTGATGCCACTCTACGCTCATCGGCAAAAAGGAATGCGCGGTGACTCATGGCGTATTTTCAGAGTCGAAACCAGTAATCTCTCTGGCAGACTTCGTCAACTGGAAAAATCAATTCCCCCCTTCCCTACCACGAGAAACGGTTCAGTCTATCTCAATTGGGAAGATGGTATGCCACTTCATGCCTTTATCGCCTTAGTCTGCTCATCTGCTGGTTCAGAGAACCATGCTTTACACAACTTAGAGGTGCGAACACTTCGAACGAACCTTTTTGCAAAACCTCTCCCTTCAACTGAACTGGAAGAAATCCTACCAGCCCAGACCCTCTCAGAAAAACCACTTGACGTCCTTGCAGAACTTGCGCGACGTCGTTCTTGATCAGAAATAAGGGACGACGAGTACAAACAATAACATTACCAAAAGAACAACTGATGACAAACTCGAGGCTTTGCTCGAGATATGGTCAATCCACATTGGATGCATGTTCCATAATTTCGTTTTGTTTCCAATTCTCTTTACTCGATTGAGGGTGCCTTTAATCCAATCTTTGAACAAATGACCGCCATCAAATGGCACCATCGGAATAAGGTTGGTAAATCCGAGTAGAATATTCACCCACATCAGCCAAAAGAAGAAATTAACGAAGAACAGCAGTCCATTCAGTCCAAGTGTGTCTCCAAGTATACCATCTGCCGGTGTTAGCATGGCCTCCTCTACGGGATACATCGAAACACCTTGCAATTCAAATGGAATGATCATCATATTGATGATATGAAACGGAGTACCGACCACTTTCATGAGCACACCCCCTTCAAATCGTGGTGAAAATGGCCCAGCAAGGCGGTCTATTCCAGCAGTTCCTTCAACGATTCCTTCGACGCCAACAAAAGCGTCACCTTGTTTGATTCCGAGTGTTTCGAGATTGGAAGGGCTCAAGCCCAGTTCAATGTAGTAGTCGTACTTGTCCGAAAGCAGCACTTCAATACTTTCCAATGAACCATTCTCATGTTTGACATCGACGATGATGGTATCGTTTGCTTGATACTTTTGGATAATGATTTGAAACCCTTCAACACCCTTTACTTCTTCGCCATCAATCTGAAGAATGGTATCCCACGGTTGCATTCCAGCATCATCTGCACCAGCATCTTTGATGATGCCTCGCACGTGTGGGTTTTCAGAAGTTGAAGTGAAATTAGCCGCTAAGCCTCCTAACAGCATCAAACAAATGAATGCTGCAAACAAATTTGTGGCAGGCCCTGCGGCAAACATCCGCATTCGTTCTTTCCGAGGTGCTTTGTGCAATTCTTGGTATTGAGGTTCAGCAAATGCACCAAGTGGAAGTGGACCCAGTTGAAGCAGACCAAACGAACGAATACGCATACCATGTGCCCGAGCCAGCAGTCCATGTCCAAATTCATGTATGACCAGTGCTATGATAAACGCCATTGCTCCCCAACCCAACGGAATCATTGGGTTTATTCCTGGTATAGCGACAAGTTCACTGGCAGTTGGGGGACTTGCAGTTGGGGGGTAAAGCAGGCTCGTGACAAAAGCCAAAACCATCATAAGAGCGACTAAAAACATGGAAAAGAGACATACCCAAAGAGCAATTTCGCCATAGATCCGCCAAAACCGACGTGGTCGAGCGATACGGTCGAGTGTTTTCAGGCCCCAGTTACTGCGTACCATCAACACGACGCCAAAGACTCGTGTAGCGTTCCAACGGTCAAGTGTACCATTTCGTTCCCAAACACGAAGCATAAGATACCATGCAAAGATGAGGAAGAGCACAACTTTCCAGTCGGCTTCAACCGAACCCCATGCACCATCCATGGTTGAGGCAAACACTCCTTCTCCTTGAATCTTGACAGGCTCTCTCTCAACAAAGTTGATGATGGTTCGCCAAAACCCAATGGCATGGACACCTATCGAGCGGCGCTGGAACAATGGTGTGAAAAGGAATGGGGACAGACTCCTGAAGCAATTTCTGAATGGTGTGCAGATGAGGATATTGCTCAGGTATTTATGCGTCTCAAACAAAGTGTACTTATTGCCGATTTTGTCGTCGAAGACGATGGCTCTTTGACTTGCAAAGAACATCTGCAAGTTCCTCAAGATCGTTGGAACCCAGGTTCAATTCAAGCGATTCGAACAGCGGATGGTCGTGTTCGCTTTCGTCACCGTAACTTAGAAATTCATCTTGCTGCTCGACTTCGCGCTCCTGAATGGGGTCAAACAATGCTCGAAGAATGGTTAATGGGTCAACGCGGAGATGTGTTTCGACCAAAAGATAGAACACAACGTATTGCCTCCATTAATCGTGCTAAAATGAACATTGAACGAAATTTAAATCATTCAAACCTCGATGCGGTTCGAATGGACTTTCTGGCAACGACTGCGTCTTTACAATCAGTTGAAGATAAATTGAATTCTCGAACTCGTTCCGACGAATCAGAATGAATCAATTGAGTTTCACTTTGTAGCGGTCTCTTCCATTGGCATACATCGTGATTGTTCCCGATGAAGATACGCAAACTGCAATGCCTTCCACCAATTGAGAGATCGCACGAGCAGCCAAATGACGCCCACCTTCACCGGCTTTTGGAGTAATGCCAGCAGGCACCAAGATATACCGTCCAGCATCACTTGCAACGCCATCTCGATTGAACAAAATTGCTCCATCAAGCCAAGCAAATTCAGCTAAAGTTTCATGGTTGGCATCATCTAATACACTTCGCTTTTCTGATGGATGACCTTTGAAGGGATTCAATACAAGTGCAGTTGAATGCTTTCTCAATGCCGGTAGTGGGCCAATGGCGAACAGCGCTCCAATTGAGTGCCCCTCTCTTCCTCTTGATCCAATATGGCGGGCAAGTTGCATTACTTTGGTAAGTACTCCCAAATCAATGTGGAAGTCTTGTGCCAAGGAAGCAAAACGATTTGAATTTAAGGTTGATGTATCGATGACAAAAACGCCATCAATCGGCTCTGCTAAGACGACTAACATCCGTTCACCACTGGAAAGGTTCCCTTCACCAATGGCTTGCAGTACCAAATCATGCATATGTGTGAGAACACTCAGGCCTTGCGAGGTAAGGTTTTCTTCAAGTAAAGAACATGCAATGCCATTTTCATTTAATGATTCAACCACACGACTTTGGCTTGAAAGTACAGTTAATTGAAGTTCAGGGGGTAACACTTCTGCAACCAATTTTACTTTTCGTACGCTGTTTGCAAGCATCAGAACCGATTGAAAGGAACGTCTGTCATTGGACAGAGTGCTTGTGACCATCGCAGCGAGGTCGACCATGGAATGAACCTCAAGCAGAAGTTGAATCGATTCCAGGCAATTGGTCTTCAGTTTCTCTGTAAACAGTTCTCATGTTCGAAATGAAGTTCTTTTCCTTTACGACAATTGTATATTCTGAAAATCCAGGGTATTCATGCCCATCGAGCTTGCCGAGGATAATTTCCAAAGTGAGTCGAGCACCTTCACGGTGTGGATATGCGAAAATCCCCATTGAAAGAGGTGGCGAAATGATCGATGTAATATCCTTCATTTCAGCGAGTGTTGCAAAGAGGTTGTCATAGGTTTCAGGAAGTAGCTCTCGACGAGCTTCATCCTGGTTTGGACGGCGGCAATCAGGGCCAACAACGTGGATGATGTGCTTGTAATTACTTGCAAGTTCAAAGGGCTCAGTGACTACATTTTTGGTAACTGCACAAGGTGGTGCGTTGATTTTTCGCATATCGAGGCAAATATTCCGAGTCACTTGAGTGAGTTCAGGGCCGGCCTTACCATGGATGAGAGCATCCAAACCTTCACGGCCAGAGAGTCGATTGTTTGCAGGTGTAATTAAGACATCACCGCTATGATTCCATACATCGCCACCTACGACTCGAAGAATACCCCATTTGCATGTTCGTGCCATATAGAGTTCAGCCATCAAACATCCAAGAAGGGCCACCTTACTTATCAAGTTCGCCATTTCGGAATGAAAATACCTCCAAATAGAGAATTTAGCACTTCTTATTTCAAAGCCGAGAGCCAATTTCACTTGACTTGATTGCGGTATTGCTAAACGCTATTGATGTTAGCCGAAATTCATGGACAGAAGAAGGTCAAGTCTTCTTTTGACATTAATTTTTGTTTTGAGTAGTCTTGCCACACCGTTTCTTGAAGGTCATTCTCAAGATTCATCCGAACACTCTTTAATCGAACAAGCAACACTAAGCGACCTCTTTGTTGGTTTTTCCAATGAAGATGGTGCTGACTTTTGGAATCAAACTCCATGGTCTACACGTGCTCAACCCGAAGGTTTTGATTTCCGAACAGTCTACGATTATTCAGATGTGGGGATACTCATCAATAATAATTCTGAAGCGAGTAAAACCATCGGCTGGGCTTTTGTCAATGCCCGAAACATTTCCGATGAAAACATCTTCTTTTTCAACGATTCAAATACACCAACCAAAGAAACCATCAATAGGAATGAATTTGATGTTTATTTTGCTGGGCCTTTCTTAGAAATGTTGTCAAATCGTTCTTCGGTTACTGAACTCAATTATTTGGTTTCAACGAAAGGGATTCCACTTCGCGTAAATGGAGGGAATGACAAAGCCAGTTTTGATCAAGAATTTTCTTTACTCGGTGGCATCTACAATTCAAGCATAGGTTCGGACTATTGGATTGACCATGGCTATGGTCCACTTGCTGGTAGTGGAATGAAAGCCTTTTCTCGGGATGTCTACGGTTTCTTTCTGGTAACTCGCTTGACTGGGTATACGGTTGAAACAGCGCTTGGGTTAATTGAAAAGGCAAACAACAGTCTCGAACAACGCGGTATTTTTGCTTTGGATTTAGCAACAAATCGTAACGGTTCGGGTTATAAATTTTGGAACGATGACCTCTATACAGCCGAAGCCGAACTCAATGGCAGCATGGGTCTACCAACTGTCTTTGACCAAACTTCGGAATTCTTAACGAATCTCTCGAATGTAATGGGTTATGCATCATGGGGTTCAAATGATGGTAATTGGGACTCTAATTTGCTTCCAAATGCTGGATTCAATACGCAAGATAGCTCGTATTCAAGTGGAGCACGGTATTGGAATGCTACCTTGCCAAATCTTTCATCTGGTGATTCATTTAATTGGTCGACTCAAACAGAAGTGAAACGCGATGGTGCATCAGCCATCGAAGCATCATTATCGGCAGTATGTACACAAGAGTCTGGAAATGGCACTCAAGGAATACTGGCAGAGTTTTTCGATAACGCTGGAATAAGTTTCAATGCCGCTTCCATGCCGACACTCATCGATCGGGTTCCCGACCATGTGCGGCTTGAAAATTCATTTCAAAACTCAGCCTCCTATCAGGCCTATCCTGGTTTGGATAACCGATTTAAAAACGATTGGGGCGCTCGATTTAGTGGCTTAATTGATGTACCAGAAGCAGGTAATTGGACTTTTTATCTCACGTCAGATGATGGTTCGGAATTGTGGGTTGATGGGCAGAGTTTCGTTACCAATTACGGCTCGCATGGAATGACTGAACGTTCCCATACCGCTCAGCTTGATGCTGATAAATATGATTTCAAAATTGAGTTCTTCCAAGGAGGCGGACCACATGGATTACAACTTTCGTGGTCTGGGCCAAACCAAAGCAAGGCTCCTGTGCCTCCTTCAGCCTTCTCACTTGCAGATACGTTTATCCCATCTCAAAGCAGTTTAATTCATCATTGGGATTTTGAAGAAGGTTCAGGTTCAATTGCTCATGATTCAGTGAACTCAAGTACGAATTTCACCCTCAAGAATATGAATTCGACCAATTGGCGAACATGTGTCGATGGTTCATGCCTATGGTATGATGGCGTTGATGACTCGCTCGAAGTTGATGTCGATGATTGGGCTGGAGACTTTACTGTGAGTCAATGGGTTTGGGCTAATTCTACAACTTTGCCTACTTATGCATCGGTTTTTGCAGTGGATGATAACGCAGGTTCAAACGCTTCGTTTCAACATGCTCTCTTCAGTGGCGAATGGCGTTTGCACAACAATCAATCCTATGCCTTCGGTGATGTTGAGGCTCAAGAGTGGACGCATTTGGTAACTGTATTCGATAATGGTTCTGCACGGCAATACCTTGATGGCGTCTTGGTTCGAACTACAGTATTCAATGCAGGTTCATTGAATAATTTTGATGTTTACAAATTAGGGGTAAACCGAGGTGAAAGTGCTTACTTCCAAGGTATGATCGACAATGTTATGATTTGGAATACTTCCTTACAAGACCATGAAATTACAACATTACACCGAGATATCTACAAAGATTGTTCAGCATATTCAGGCAATGGACAGGCCGCAGCATCGATTGAGCAAATCTACCAAATGCCTGTTGAATTAGAAGACCATGCTTGGATCATTTACCTCTATGGGCAACGTACAGGTGATGTCTATGGCGATTTTACAATAGAAGTCGAAGGTCTTGATGTGAATGGGACAGTTCTTTCGACCAATCAATCGAGCAGTAAAAGTTTCGCTTCTACCTGGGAGTCTCGAACATTACGTTTTCGCCCCCACACCAATGCGACTTCATTCCGAATACGAATCCCATTAGATATTGTAGCGACTTCAACCGATGGTTCAGTTTATCTTGATACCATGAATTTACATGCGATACGGCCGCATAATACCTGGGTGAACGGTTCGATTGCAGAAACTGCAGTCTCAACGAGTGGACGTTCTTTCAATTGGGATACAAGTTATGGGCAATCATTGATTGCTGATTTACTTGAAGATGGTGTTTCAGGAGCGAAAGGTTACGTTTACGAACCATACCTTACTGCAGTTGGTTCACCAAGTACGCTGATGAGTATGTATGCATCAGGTTATAATTTAGCAGAATCACATGCAGCTGCAAATTTGCAAACCAGTTGGATGGGAGTCACAGTTGGCGACCCCAAAATGGCACCGTATGCTAATCTTAACCACGACATCAATCTCATTGGAATTCGACAAATTGATGACGCTTCATACATGCAAGCAACTCAACTTCAACTTGCTGTTGAGAATTTGGGAATGTCCGCTTCGAATGGTACTCTTTTGGTCCAGGATATTCAAGGGAATATCGAAATGTACAGTTCGAATCTTTCTCTGCCAAGTGGTGACCTTAATGGTTCAAGAGTTTTCTTTAACCTCAGTATTACTCCTGAAAAAACAGGTTGGATGGATTTACGTATTCGATATTCGAACGCAAGTATCGGCTCCCCCGAACGAAATTTAGCAAATAATCTTCTAACACTACGAATTTGGGTGAATGCACCTCCTACGGTCGATGAAATCTATTGTGACGCTGAAATATATTCACGCGGTGACAATTTCATTTGTACGATAGAAGCCAGTGACGATGTGAATATTTCGTCAGTGGAAGTCGAATGGGCTATTGCACAGAATCTCTCTAATCTTTCTGGTTTGAACTGGAACACCGATTACGCAAGCCGAGCCGACTCTGTACGTTGGCGAGTTTCGATTACTTTACCGACTTCTATACCACTCGGTCATTTAGTTTTACGAGCAACTGCATTTGATGAAAGCCAACAAACCGGACAATTACTTGAGACAGATGTTGCAATCATTACCGATGCACCAGCCCAATGGTTCGGTCCACATTTTTCCGGAATTGACTCTTCATCTTGGTCAGGTGCCAATCAACTCTCCTCACATCCACCGCAAGGTTTGTTCCGTGGGGAATCCTCGAATTTTACAATGTGTGTTTTAGATAACGACCACGACATCTTGAACCAACAACCGATCTTAACCGCTTCTAACGGACAAATTTCCAATCTCAGTTATGAATCTCGATTTGATTTCAACCATCATTGTTACATTGGTTACTATACGAGAAATGTGAGTGAATCGCTGGTCGATGTCCTTTTTGAAATCCGAGATAGTAATGATGCTTTACTCAATTCTCGAATTCTTTCAATGGATGATAGGTCTCCTTCTGCAGTCATTGATATTGTAGATGGGGAAGGAAATATCCTCGATAGCGTTCGTGGTGGAGGGGATGAATTTGCTCGAATTACAATTACAGATTCGGATGACCCCTCATCTTCTGCCACTGGTGATTTACTCGTGGAATGGCCTGGTGCTGGTTCCTTGACGATTCCCGTCGGTGCGGGCAACATCAGTTCTCAAGTACTGATTGAATTGCCACAAATATCGTCAGCTTTGGAAAGTGGTGAACTTCAACTTCAACTCGAGATGACTGGTCAACACGCTGCAGTATTCAGTCAACAGTATCATCTGCCTCTTCTCTTGACCACGCCAGTTCTCGTTTCATCACATCTTTGTGATGAGCAAGGTTCTCTTGACTCCTTACGATTTGGGAATACTGGATATTTAGTGGTGCGTATTCAGAGTGAACGCCCTCTCAAATCGATGCAAACGACATTGAACCAACTTGGTTGGTCGGTATTGGCACCTTCTCTTGGTGAAATTGACAGTTCAAATCCGATGTTCCAAAAGTGTTCATCAGCGGCCTCCCTGGGTATCCATGAGCAACTTCAACAATTCCGGTTGAGATTGGATGGGACTTTCATTGATGGTGAAGGACAAATATCAATTACAGTTCGAGACGTTGATGGCTTATCTACATCGTTAGATATACCTCTTGATTTTTATCACGCTTCACCACAAACAACGCTCGAATCGAATCAGAACATGACTGCTGGAGAACTGTTATCTTTTACAGGGACGGTTTCTGATGCTGATGGGATGGATGATGTATCTTGTTCCGCAATAATCTCGAATAATCAATCACAGTTGGCGCAATTACAAGTTATTCTCCAACCAAGGAATCTTACCTCGGCGGTCTTGGAGTTTCAATACCCTACAACAGGTTCACTGAGTAATGCAACCTTAGATGTAGAAGTGACATGCATTGATTCATGGTCTCAGTCAAATACCTCGGTTCTTCGATTTACTTTACTCCCTGAGCCGGTTTGCGACTCATGTCAACAAACAGATACAGAGGGCGAGGCTGTTCAAGCAGCATTTTCCCCACTTCTTCCATTGATCATTGGGATTCTTCTTCTACTACTCGCACTGGGGGTTGGTCTGATTATGAGGACGCCGAAAGAGGCTGAAGTTTCACAGTGGGGTTCTGATCAACAAACGGAAGAAGATTTTGTTTCAAATGAATTGGATAAACCTCTTTCGGAATTAAAAACACCATCTGGTTGGTCTCAAGAACAATACCGTATTTGGCTTGAAGGTGAAATGCCTGAGGGATGGGCACTAGAGCAATGGGTCGAATTTACAGGTGAACAAATCGAGTTACTTTCGAATGAGGGTCTTCAATAGAGAAGGGTTGATGTGCTTTGAGCACTTGGTTCGTATGAGTGCTATGGCAGTAGGATATGTTTTGATTAATGTTGCACCTGGAAAGGAGCATGAAGTTTACCTCGCTGTCAAAGATATGCCCTTTGTCAACGATGCTACACTTCTTTTTGGCGATCACGATCTCATCGTAAAACTGGTTGCAGATAGCCTTACAATTATTGCCCAATCCGTTGTAGAATCAATCCGCCAAATCCCTGGAATCGTCGATACCAAGACACTCGCTGGCGCTGAGTTGTAATTGTCTGTTTTTTTACGATAAGCATCCGAGGATTTCTAATCGATGGACTGAGGCGTGAACCTCAAAAAAGGGTTTTGGAAAGGCACACTGCGGGGCTTATAGAGCGCAGTAAGGCGTTTAAATTGGGCAAATACTATATACTTGGCGGGGGTGTCAAGTATCGGAGGTAATCCGAAATGTCTGATAAAAAATACTTTGTTCTCATGGAGAACGGAAAAGATACGAGCCAGGTTTTTGCTAGCAAACAACCCCGTGGTGCGGCCCTTAAGGCAGCAACCCGCGGACATACGAACATACGCCTACGAGAGCGTGGCACCAAGCGTGTCCACGTTTTCTCTGGCAGCATTAGCATGGTTCCAAAGCCAGCCAATGGACCAGCTTGGCTTCCTGATAAGATCAAGAAGGCAAACGTCAAGAAGTCCGGAATCGAACACCTTTGATTCCATAACAACTTGATTGTCCGTTATCCAAATTTGAAATTTCAAATTTGTTCCCGAAAGGGTCACCGCTTCACTTCCTTCTTCGGAGGGATTTGAAGCCTCACATTTCTTTCTTAACAGGCCATTCTGCAATCCATAGCGAAAGCCATATCATCATGATTTGTGCTGAAGCACGAATAATGTGCCCTGACGTACTAAAATTAGTGTCTCCGATGGAGATATCATGAATCCACATGTTCAAGTTCGCCCAATAGACCATTACCAGAAAGATCGCAGTTGAGAAAGCAGCTCTTCTTCTTGAGACGGGTGCAATCATCCCAATGCCAAGAATCACTTCAACAAGACCACTGACATAAACCCAAAACTCAGGTACTCCGAGAATTTCGGGAACAATCGGTATGAAAAACAGAGTATTGGTAAAATGTTGTACACCAACCGAAACGAATGCCATACCGAACACAAGCGCTGAAACTTGGCGTATTCTCTGTATTGCCAACGGCAAAAAATCGCCTCAGTAACGGACTTTTTGACGAGTAAGGGTTCGCCAAATTCGCTGTAAAGGGTCGTAGTAACGGTCAACGACTCGTTCTTTCAATTGGATAATAGCATCGTCAGTGATTTGAATTCCAGCAGGGCAAACCTCAGTACAACATCGAGTGATGTTACAATATTCAATTCCAAAGTCCTTCTTAATCTCAGGAATTCGGTCCTCAGTATCCATTGGATGCATTTCATATTGAGCGAGGCGAACTAAGTTCCGAGGTCCAGCGAATTCGTTGAACAAAGCGTGATCTCGAAGTACGTGACATGTATTCACACACAGGAAGCATTCGATGCATTCACGGAATTGTTGCACTCTGTCAGCTTCCATTTGATTAAATTCCCAATTCATTTCTTCAGGGCCTTTAATCGGTTTAATTTTTTGAGCCATCTCGTAATTCCAAGATACATCAGTCACGAGATCTTTGACGTGAGGGAATGCCTGCATTGGGCGAATTTCAATAGCTTGACCTTCAGGAGTTTCTGCGACCACATCGCTCATGCGTGTCATGCACATCAAACGTGGTCGGCCGTTAATCTCTGCAGAGCAGGAGCCGCACTTTCCAGCTTTACAATTCCAACGAACAGCCAAATCTGGTTGTTGTTCGTGTTGAATACGATGGACACAATCGAGAACAACCATGCCTTCATCCAATTCAATACTGAATTCTTCAAGAGCAGCTGCGTCGCCTTCACCGCGAAGTATTTTGAAATCTTGTGTCTTACCTTTGAGTGACATTACTGACCGCCTCCTGCTTGTTCTGATGCTCGTTCAGCAATCATTGCCTTTACTTCATCAATTACATCTTTCAGATCAGAACGCATCTCTTCAAGAGGTTCTTGGCGGACTTTTATTTCACCGTCTTCCATGTAAATGATGTTTAGAATCTTACCCCATTGTTCAAGTTCGCCAGGGAAATCCTCACGGGTGTGTCCGCCCCTGCTCTCTTCTCGAGTAAGGGCAGCGAGTGTTGCAGCAATTGAGACATCGACCATGTTTTTGAGGTCCAATGCTTGGTGCCATCCAGAATTGTATTTGCGAGAAGCACCAGGGAAACAGGCTTCTTGACGTTCATCGAATGCTTTCAAATCCTCTATGGCTTCTTGCATTTCCGCTTTTGTACGAATAATACCAACTTTCGCTTGCATCATATCACGCATTTCATCATAAATACGTCCAGGATTTTCACCTTTTTCTCTTTGAAGAGGTGCAATCATGACTTTGATTGCTGTTTGAACTTGCGCGTCATCGATATTTGGTTGTGCAAGGTCCTCTGCCCTCTTTGAAGCAAATTCACCGGCACGCTTTCCAAAAGTAATGAGGTCAGATAGCGAATTTCCACCAAGACGATTTGCGCCATGTAATCCAGAAGCAACTTCACCACAAGCATACAGCCCGGGAACATTGCTTTCTTGCGTTTCAGCATTGACACGTACGCCACCCATCACATAGTGAGCGGTTGGACCGACTTCCATTGGTTCCTTGGTAATATCAACGCCTGCTAATTCTTTGAATTGATGGTGCATCGATGGCAGTTTCTTCAGAATCGCTTCTTCCCCTCGGTAGGAGATGTCCAAGAATACGCCGCCGTGAGGCGAGCCTCTTCCTGCTTTGACTTCCGAATTAATTGCCTTTGCAACCACGTCACGAGTGAGTAATTCCGGAGGTCGGCGAACAGTCGCCAGTTTGCCAGAAACCACTTCATTGACCCATTGTTCAGATTCTTCAATCGTATCTGCATGGTCTCCAGCAAACCTCTCTGGAACATAATCGAACATGAAACGTTCATTTTCGGAATTGGTTAATTGTCCACCCTCGCCACGAACACCTTCAGTGACTAAAATGCCACGAACTGAAGGTGGCCACACCATTCCAGTGGGATGGAATTGAACAAATTCCATATCTCGAAGTTCAGCGCCAGCCCAGAGAGCAAGTGCATGACCGTCGCCTGTGTACTCCCATGATCCCGAGCAAACGGACCAACATCGAGTAATTCCACCAGTGGCAAGAATCACAGATTTTCCAGAGAATGCATGGAAATCGCCATCGACACGCGTATAAGCAACGCACCCAGTGACTCTATCCCCTTCTTTGAGAAGGTGTCGAACTGTATATTCCATAAAAATATCAATGCCTTCATGGATTCCTCTTTCTTGGAGTGTGCGAATCAATTCCAAACCTGTAGCATCGCCGACGTGAGCAAGTCGAGGGAACGTGTGTCCTCCGAAATTTCGTTGATTGATTCTGTTTTCAGGAGTTCGATCAAAGACAGCACCCCATTGTTCGAGTTCACGAACACGGTCAGGTGCTTCCTTGGCATGGAACTCAGCCATTTTCCAGTCAGCAAGCCATTTACTTCCCTTCATTGTGTCGTGGAAGTGTACCTTCCAACCGTCTCGAGGGTCGGCGTTTTGTAATGCAGCAGCACAACCTCCTTCGGCCATAACAGTGTGAGCTTTACCAAGCAAAGATTTGGTGATAATTGCAGTTTTTGCACCACTTCGAGCCGCTTCAATTGCAGCACGAAGACCAGCACCACCTGCTCCGATGACAATAACGTCGTATTCGTGTTTCGTGTATTCTTCAGTCATCATCATCACCTCAAATTACAAACAGCGCCATATCGCTCAAATATCCTTCACATACGGCTAAGACCCAAAGGTCGCCCAAGAATACAAAGATCAGGGATGTCCAGAACCAGAATCCATGAGAGCGGTTCAGGATACTGATGCGTCCAAACAACTTACCGCGAATTTTACTGATGCCAGTGGTCCATCGGTCCAAAGCGCCTCCTGCGAGGTGACGAAGAGCGTGGCAAGAGGTGACGTACATGGTCAAGAGAAATGCTTCAACACCCATCACGAGTGTTCCAATCGACATTCCATACCCGTCGGTAAATTGGAGGGTATGTGTGACATCCCACCATTTAATAGCGAGAATAATCATGGCAGCATAGAGGAAATAGCGATGCAAATTGTTAATGATGAACAATCGCTTTTCACCCTTATAACCAAGTTTCTTGTTAATTTCGGGTTCGTCAACCCAACAAGCAGTAGGACTGGCAAAGAAAGTACGGTAGTAAACTCGGCGCATGTAATAGCAGGTTCCTCGGAATCCGAAAGGAATCCACAGGACCAATACTGCGGCATTGACCCATGATGGATGGTCCCATTCATTGAGCCCAAACAAATCCCATTCCAAGACGTTGGGAGAGAAGATTGGCGACATCACAGTACTGCCATCAAGCCCGTATGAAATAGACTCTGGGTAGAGGAAAAGTCGCCATGCGGTATAGAGCATTGCAGCGGTTAGGCCAAGTGCCATGGCCAAAGGTTGCTTGAGCCAGTTGTCGATTCGATTTGTACGTCCCAGTCCGTTAAGAACTGGAAGTTTTATCCCTTCACCCATGGATTTCACCAGCAACCGTATTGGCTGCTATCCTCATGGTACCGACCAAGGTCTTTGAGGTTCACGCTTCAACCGCCTGTTGTTGGAAAAATGAGAATCCATCATTAAACACGGTTTCATTTGCCCAATAGGTTTTCGATTGCCACGCCAGAACGCCATTCTCAGCAATGATTTGGAGGGTCGGTGTTCCAGGGTCCCCATAGGCAGAATACACTGTTGCCCCAGTGTTTTCACCAGACATCAAATCATAGGCCTGAGTCTCTTCAGTAGGGATCACAATCTTCCATGGAGTATAATGAGTTGATTCATTGACAGTACCAAAGACATTCATCAGTTCATCCTTGGATTCAAACTCTGCCCACCGATGTACGCTGATGATGGTTATGTTGGAATCATTGAATACGCCAGTGTCCACCTTTTCTCGAATCATATCCGTCCAATCATGGCAACCAGTACACCCTGCTCCAATCCAGAGGAGCATGACAGGTCCATTTTCGAGTTCATCTTTCAAATCAAATTGAATGCCTTCATCTTCAGCTCTGTTGAGAGTTTCAGATTTGAATGCCAGCTCAAAAGGAAGCGGTTTTGTTTCTGAAATTTCTTCAGATTCGGAATTCTGAAGTTCAATGCATCCCGGTGTGAGGAGAACAACCGTAACCAATGTGAAAAGAAGTTCACGCAGCATTTCCGTCACCATGGGCGATGGTTTTTGCTTGAACGGGAGCAGGTGCTTGCTTCTTCACTTTCGGGCGTCGTACATCTTTGAACCATGAGTCAACACCGTTCCAATCTGCATGAATTCCAAGGTCTGCAAGTAAAAGTTTACTGCTGATTCGAGCACTTTCAAAAATAGTTGGAAGGCCGCTACCGGGGTGAGTTCCGCCACCAACGATGTAGAGGTTCTTTGCTTCTTCAAAGCGATTGTTTGGACGTCGCCA
>CAJJCQ010000080.1 GCA_905182725.1 uncultured Candidatus Poseidoniales archaeon | reverse complement strand
ACCGTCTGAATACCGTCTTTGCAGGCATGGTTGCCTCACTTGAGCACCTCGGTTTCTCAGATATACTTTCGAATCCGAAGCAGGGGACCATTACAGTTCCAAGTGCAACGTCAAGAGATAAATCACGGATTCAAATCAAATTACTCGAATATGAACGTTCACTTGGAGGAATGGGTTTGCTTGCTCCTTCTTCCACTTACCATCACTTTGCTGTCGGTCTAACTGGTGAGAAAATGAGTAGCAGCAAGCCGAAAACAACGATTTTCCTCAGAGATGATTTAGCCACGGTTGAAAAGAAGATTAAGCGGGCTTTTTCAGGTGGGCAAGCGACCGTTGAAGAGCATCGCCGACTTGGTGGAAACCCCGATATTGATGTTGCTTATCGCTACATGATGTATTTCTTTGAAGACGATGATTCTTACTTGGCTGAAATTAATGCTGATTACCGTGCTGGTAAGATTTTGGCTGGTGAAATGAAGCAATTGTGCATTGACCGAGCGACAGTTTGGTTGGGTGATTTGCATGAAATGCGAGACCAAACAGCACATCTTGTCAAGGATTTTTTAGCATCCGATGCTCGGTAATCACTGAGCGTCATCGGGTGAAAATACAGCAGGGTCTGGTCCGATTGGAAGTTCTTCGAGTTCTTCGGCAGTTAATTCTCTTTCAGTGGCATCTGCATCGAGAATCATTGAATGGCCATGTGGGTCTAAGAATTCGACCGTAAACACACTTTCTCCACCTGCTTGTTCCATTGATTTGAGTAACGAATCGAGAATACCCAGCGATTTTTTACTCTCTTCATGATTCTCTTCCGATTCAAGTTTGAGGTCCCTTTCAACATCACGTCGAACCATATTGATAATGTCGACAAAGCGGTTCAGCACTCCCTCGATGTTACTCACATAGCCTGTAGAATTGGTTCCTGGCATGACTTCAAGGTCCAAATCTGGTATTTTGACAGTACATGACGATGAGCGAACAACACGAGACCTGAGTTTCGAGACATCATCCAAAACCAACGACCAGGCGCCAGCCTTCTTTCCTTCTGCGGGGATGAAATCAGTTTGTCGCCAGCCGCACGCATGGCACAATACGGTCACTTGAGTATGTTCTCCGAAATAGGGGATTTCATCGACGTTCGCAACCATTCCGAGTTGCCCTTCGACAGCACAAATGGGGCAAGGGATGTCAATCGGCTGTTCATCCATCATATTCATTGTCTCCCGAGTTCGTGAGCATCGACGGCAAAGGCTTCCATTTCCACGCCACGTACGCCACGGCAACCCGGTGGGAGGAGCATTAAGCGGGTTTCTGCCATTTGGATAATTTGTCCACCAAGATCTTTGTCAATGAACGTGTTAAGCTGCGCGATGGCAGCATTAAATTCAACCGTTTTTTTCATCAAGCGGTTCATTTCAACAATAACTGCATGGTCATCGGCGACCCAATCCATCAATTGCCCGCAGCCAGTGATATCATTGAGTACTGCTCTATGCAGAACCATTCCCATTGAAGAATCAAGAATCGGAGGATTCGGATATAATGCTCCAAGGTCATGGTAGATGACTTCGGCCGAAGGTGTAGATCGAGGTTGAGTCATTTCCATGCTGGGCATGTCAAAGGTTCGAAGAGGCTTCATTTCTTCTTTGGCTTCTTTGGTGGCCACGATGTTTTCTTCTTCCTCGCGGATTTTTTCATCAGCACGTGCTAATGCATCGAGGTCGGGCATGGACGGAACTGTTGGTTCAGGCGCAGTCGATTCCTCAGATTCGGAGTGAACCTTGGCAAAGGCATCGAGCGAAGACTGAGCTTCGTCTCTTTTTCCTTTTTTACCTCTGCGCATAGCAACGGCTGATGCTCGCCGCCTCAAGAACGCTCGCATAGATGTAGAGGCGGTGATGACTTTTCCAAGCCAGTTCGCTCTTGCCGTGCATTCGTCGGGTTGATAAGGGTCCGTTGTTACCGAGAAATTGCGCCTCAAGGTTCAAGAGGTGTCGACTGGAACAAGGGATTGATGACAATGGATGCGCAGCAGAATGTATTGAAAACCGGAACAAGCACAATTGGAATCACCTTTGACGGCGGCGTCGTAGTTGGTGCAGACCATCGTGCTACAATGGGCCACTTTATCGCAAATAAAAATGTCCAAAAACTCTTCAAAATCGGAGATAATCTTGCTCTTACCACTGCAGGTTTAGTCGGCCACGCTCAATCTCTTTCTCGAACCCTTTCGGCCGAAGTTGCTTTGTTTCAACTCCGCCGACAACAACCAATGACCGTTCGTGGTGCTGCAACACTTACTGCAAACATCCTCTCTGGCCGATCTCACTGGGTTCAGTTGCTCATTGTCGGTGTTGACGATGAAGGCGGACACGTGTATTCCATTGACTCCGCAGGTGGCTCAATTCCAGACGTATACTGCGCCACAGGTTCAGGCTCTCCATACATGTACGGTGTGCTCGAAGACGGGTTCAGTGAAGGAATGACTCGGACCGATGCATTGAAACTCGCGGCCCGTGCCCTTTACGCATCGGGGCAGCGAGATGCAGCCTCCGGAAACGGCATGGATTTGTCAGTAATCACTGCTAAAGACGGCTTTGTTTCCCTAACTCAAGCAGAAATTGCTAAACTTCTTTCTTGAGTCTTTTTTTCCCGCAGCTCAACACTGCACTCTCCCTAGGGTGAGTATGTGCACAACTCTTGTGCGAGCGCGGTATACGGTGAAATTATGCGTCTAACGTTTAAAGAATTAAAAGATGAAGTGCAAAAGATAGTTCCTAAGGATATTCCTTACACTGTTGAATTGGAAGCGGGCAATATCGCTTTAGTAACTCCAGAACCAAATCGAATCCTTGCAACCGATGGCTTGCTCGCGAAAATATCGCACAAAGTAAAGCGAAAGATTGTGCTTCGTCCTGATGCTTCAATTATGAAATCTGAAGAAGAGGCAACAAAAATACTTAAAGGAATTATTCCTGAATCCGCTGGGATCAATCAAATTTACTTCGATGCGTGTTATAGAGAAATAACCGTACAATGCGACAATCCTGGTGAAGCAGTGGGCCGACGTGGAATTAATTTGCAAGAAATTCGCGACCAATGCGGTTGGCTAATTACCGTTGAACGAACCGCTCCTTTGGTTTCAAAAACGGTCCACGACATTCGTCTTTACCGACACGCCCACGCCGAGGAACGCAGAAAATTACTCAAGGATTTCGGACTTAACATGCATCGACCTGTACGCCCAGGTGCTTCATGGGCACGAGTGACTGCACTCGGTTCGTACCGTGAAGTTGGCCGTGCTTGCCACTTCGTAACAACCAATGAATCCAGAGTTATGATTGACGTTGGTGTTAACATCGCATCCGATACTGACCCAATGCCCTACTTCACCGCACCTGAGGCGCTTCCTATGGAAAAACTCGATGCAGTTGTTCTAACTCACGCGCATTTGGATCACGCAGGAATGCTCCCAGTCTTGTTCAAATATGGCTACAGAGGGCCTGTTTATTGTACACCTCCAACCCGGGATTTGATGCTGTTGCTGCAAACCGACTACCTCAAAGTCGGTGGTTCTGAAGGAAAGCGAGCCCCTTACAGTATGGAAGATATCCGGACCTGTATGAAGCACGTTGTCGATGTTGACTGGGATGAAACCACTGACATTACACCGGATATAAAACTCACATTTTCCAATGCTGGGCATATTCTTGGTTCTTCTGCCGTCCACCTTCACATCGGTGAAGGTAAGCACAACATTGTCTTTAGTGGAGACCAAAAGTACGAGAAGTCCTGGCTCTTCGATGCAGCAAACACTCGTTTCCCTCGTGTAGAAACCCTCGTTATTGAATCGACATACGGCGCTTCAGGCGACTACCAACCATCTCGTCAAGAAGCAACCCAAGAGTTGCACGACATTATCTCTCGAACCATGGCGCGTGGTGGTAAAGTCATCTGTCCAGTATTTGCTGTTGGTCGAAGCCAAGAAGTGATGATTGCAATCGATGAGTTATTCCGTTCAGGTACGGTGAAGCCAGTCCCTGTATGGTTAGACGGTATGATTCAAGAAGCCACAGCCATCCACGCATCTCACCCGGATTATTTGACCAGCAGTTTGCGAAAGTCTCTGCTCAAGGATGATGGAGAAAATCCATTCACGAGTGAATGGTTCCGACCTGTTAAGGGGCGAGAATTGCGTGAAAGCATCATCATGGATAATTCACCATGTATTGTTTTGGCAACATCTGGAATGCTCAATGGTGGACCAGTGATGGAATATTTCAAGAACTGGGCACATGAAGACCGTAACTCACTCTGTTTCGTAGGTTACCAAGCTGAAGGTACACTTGGCCGTCGCCTACAGAAAGGATTCGGAGAAGTTCCAATGGTGATTAATGGAAAAACAGAAATTGTCAAGATTGGCTGTGAAATGGTGACCATCGATGGATTTTCTGGCCACTCTGACCGTCGTCAATTACTCGACTTTGTCGACCAAATATCCCCTACACCTCGAAACATTATCTGCCACCACGGTGATTATCACAAGTGTAACGAACTCGGAAAGACCTTGCGTGAACGCTACAAGTGTCGAACTTATGCTCCACAAAACCTTGAGACAATACGTCTCATGTGATCACATTAACGGAATCTCAAAACCAGATTCGAGAGGGTCCGGTAAGGTTTGTTCTTGATGTTCAGTTTGCGAATCTTGAAGGGCCTTTCCTGATGAGTAATTTGCTTTGATTGGAGTTGAACCCTTGTTCATTGATGATTCTGATGAATCATTGAAAAGTGACCATGCAAGTACAACAAAAATAAATCCGAGTCCGAATGCAACAGCCAATAAGGTACTCCCTCCACTTGCGATTTTCAGACCAACGCCAGCGATGGGGAGAAAGACGGCTGCTAGTATGAGTAGCCTCCGTGAAACTGTCGCCATAGTGTTCACACGACCATGTTCTTCATGAACCCGTTGCATCTGTACTCACATTATGTACACATCGAAAGGAAAGCATTCTCCATCTGTCGCATGCCCTGGTTGGCTCATGACTGCCGTAGCTCCGTGGGGTGAAAATGCAGAAGATGCCTATGACCAAGGCTTAGTTGAACTTGGTCTTGGAGACTCACGTTTGATTGAAATGAAGGGTGCTATGCTTCCCCTCGGTTTTGGTGCAACTCCGCCTCAAGCACTTCCTATGGGCTCGCTGGTTGAATGTCATATTGCGACCGCTTATTCATGGAATGGCTCTTCAGCTTGTGCGGGTGTGGCTTGGGCTGCATGTGTAACTCCCGAAGGTGATGAGTGTGCAATTGTCGCCACAGTATCGACCGAACTGGATTATGAAGAAACGACTCTCATACTTCGTCGTCATTTGCAACGTAAATTAGCAAGCCGTGACTTGGAAGTCATTTCATTTGATGTCGCTGTAGATGAAGTGACTGCTGCTGCTGACCACCATGGTGTGGCTATGGCCGCATTGATCTTGCCGAATTCACTCTCACTTGGAGCACGAACTGGAACAGGCCCTGTCCGAGGTGCATTGACTCGACAGGCAACAGAAGCACCTCCGAAGCGAGTTGATGTGAAAGCACCAGCAGCACCAGCACTTCGCCCAGGTGGTCGCAAACCGAACACTGATTTTTCCCTTTGAGAAGTCTTGAAGTACCCTTGGCTTGAAGCCAAACTATGTCTGGTGCTGGATGGAATGTCGTTCGTTGCGGCGCTTGTTCAACTTGCCACGGGCATCGCGGAATCGGTCGAGTGTGCCCGCATTGTGGCCAGAAATTGGAATCAGATGCCGAAATTGTAATCTCTGTGTCAACAGCATCGGAATTACGTATTGAAGTTGCTCTTGCAAACACACCTGAAGAACTTCGAGATAATCTCCGGGCACGTCTTAAATCCAATCAGAAATTAATTCAGCAAGATGAGCCGATTTCTTTTCATGGTCTTGCTCAAGTTCTCATTGACGCCACCGATCAAAAAGGTGTGTTGACCGTTCAAAGTCTCCAACCTGCCCTCGACCGTAATGGAGATTCTCTCGATGCTCAAGACCTTATTGACATGGCGGAATCACAAGGTATGTTGGTCCGGCTCCGTGCGGATTACTGGCAACTCCTTGAGTGAACTTCATAGGTAAGACGCCGTGGCGAGGACTGCAAGGGGCGATTGGGTTAGCTTGGCCTATACTCGGGCGTTTGGGACGCTTGGACCCAGGTTCAAATCCTGGATCGC
>CAJJCQ010000079.1 GCA_905182725.1 uncultured Candidatus Poseidoniales archaeon | reverse complement strand
TTTCAGTGAGTCTGTCAAGTTCTAACTGTAATCCTTCAGAAAGATTCGTGTTCGCACTTTCATCGATCAGTGCACTGGCCATCGACAAAGCAATTGGTGCTGTGCGAGATAAGGATTTGAGTTGACGGCTCACGTTTCGGTCTGCTGAATCAAATCCGCCAGGACAGTTTCCAACCATCAAATCCGGCATGTTTTCATCGGCGAAAAAGGAGGTTGCAAAAGCAGCAACAGCGCTCTCTGGTTGAGCAGGTTGACCAGGGTACTTGTTGGCTGGCTTACCGTTCTTGACAAGTTCAGCGACGCAAGCGCCGACACCAGAAACATCGACCAAGTGCGTGAGTAATCCAAGGTCTGCAGCGGTTGAAGCATCCATGAAGTTTCCAGCGAGAACTGCCCAACGGGCTGCTGGGATTCCACAGATTCGAGCAGGCCGTTGCGAGCCACCAAGTCCAGGATAGATCCCAATCGAAGTCTCAGGGAATCTAAATTGTGTACGACGAGTCCCAATTCGGTAATCACACGCCAAAGCCAATTCTAATCCGCCACCAAGAGCAAGACCAGTGGTCAAAGCGACCGTTGTTTTGGAAGAAGATTCGAGTTTGTCAAGAACGATATGTCCGTTGGCGGTAAATTCGACGATGTCAGGGATGGCATCTGCCCGTATTTTGTCGACAAAGAACTTGACATCTGCACCGGCAACGAATGCCTTACCAGCACCATCGAGGACAATCGTATGAACCGAATCATCAGCATTGACGAGGTCGAGTGCTTCACCAAGTTGTGAGACGACGGTTTCATTGAGCGCATTCATTGCTTCTGGACGATTGATTGTTACCGTTGCAATACCCTGTTCAATTGAGGTGTCGATGTAGGAAAAGTTCCAGTTTTTGTCTCCTTGGTCAATAAAGAATTGTGGAACATTCCATGCACGGGCAGCATCGGATTCAGCAGCCAAGTCAGCATAGGATTGAGCCATTCGACTGGAGGCAGCAACACCGACTTTGTTCATCATTTCAAACGGTCCACGAGCCCAACGAAGTCCAACTTTGGCTCCACGGTCCACGTCTTCCATCGAACAAACGCCTTCATCAACGATTTGAGCAGCTACACCGAAAACAACACCATACAAGCGTTCTGAAATCACGGTATATTGTTTATCGGAATAGGATTCATCTCCATCGATGGACCAGTGTTCATTGGCTTCGATTAAATCTCGAAGATTCTGAGCCCCGTTGTACCGAGGAGTATGCAACTGTTCTGACAAGTAATCGGTCGAATGGAGAGCAATTGGTGGCCCTGTAAGGTTCATCAGACCGAATGGTCCTAGACCGATTCGGAATGCTTTACGAGCGACTGCATCGATTTGAGTCGCCGTAGCAACGCCTTCTTCCATCAATAAGCAGGCTTCATTCAACCAAGGAACAAAGAATCGATTGACAACAAAACCAGGACGGTCTGCACAGACGATGACAACCTTGCCGAGCATCTTACAGTACTGAACGACTTTTTCAACAGTTTCAGGGCTTGATGCATGAGCAGGGATGACTTCGACCAAGCGGTTCTTTGCAGGATGGAAAAAGAAATGCAATCCGACAAACCTGTCTGCTCGACCGGTTGCTTCTGCAAGTGCATTGACCGATAAAGACGAGGTGTTTGAAGCGAGGATTGTATCTGGACCGCATGCTTTGTCCAATGTGTTGAAGACGGCAGTTTTGATATCAAAGTCCTCAAACACTGCTTCGATCACTAAATCAGTATCTCTTGCTGTGTTCTCGACACCGACAACGCCTGTGATTCGACTTTCAATTGCTTCAACTTGAGCAGGTGAGAAAATACGTCGTTCAACGGCTTCAGAAAGGAATTTGGAGATGATGCCTTGACCTCTGTCAACCCATTGTTGCTCTCGGTCTACCATTTGCACATCGAATTCTTCTTGAGCCGTTTTTTGAGCAATACCGGAGCCCATGTTTCCCGCACCGACAATCGCTACACGCTGAATAGGTTGCATGAACTTGCCAACGAAACTCCACTCAAGAACACTGCGGAGTGAAGTTCTCACTCAGCGGTAGGCATGGAAGGACATTCGGCCTTGATTGATGGTCTGTCGGAACGGACCTCGACCAGTGAACATTCCTTTGATTGAAGAGAACAATCGGAGAGGGAGTGAATAACGAATCCATGGATTCTTTGGATACACAACTTCAACTCGGGAGAAACCTAAATCCTTCAGCATTCCCTTCATTGCGCCGACGTTTGGAGCCCAATAGTTGGTATCGTCACTGTTGAACGAATCTCCAGGATAGTAGACCATCGATGGCTTCCAGCGATGCAGATCGTCAACCGCAGTTTCGATGATGAGCAGTTCTTTACAGACACTCGCAGCGACACGAAGACCCGCCATTGGGTCTTGCAAATGGTACAAGACTCCGAGGAACATGACGATGTCAAATTCTCCAACATTGTCTGGTGAAACATCCATTGCATCAATATCGAGTGATTCTACCTTTGAGTTCAATGCATTATGTGCGAAATTAAAACCATCTTTCGTACCCCATCCAGGGCCGCTCCAACAGAAGTTATCGGTTGCAAGAACCCTTTTAGCTCCTGCTTTTTCTGCTTGGAAAGAGAAAAATCCGTCCCAAGCGCCAATGTCAAGAACGGTCTTTCCAGTCAAATCCTTTGGAAGACAAATTTGTTCGAGTTTGGCCATCGATGCATCAAGACCAGGTGTGACAATTCCATCATCCAATGGAATCGAATGAAACCATTTGATTGAATCCATGGACTGTGGTGAAGTGTCTTCGGCCATATTCTTCGACGCTCAGCATCTACATATGAGCATATTGTTTGAACAATGATTTACAATGAATCGTAAACTTCAGCCATCCGAAGACAAAATCGACTTTGGTCGTATCGAGAAGCAAATTCAATCAATCCTGACCGAGGCTTCTGCCAAATATGAGTTTCATCTTTTTTAGTGCGACTCTGCCAATTCGAATAGACCGAGAGTATCGCTTCTTTCCAAGCCTCTTGATCATCGGCTCGAAGACAGGTTTCTTCAGGCATTAACTCATTGTGAGAGGGGAGGTCGGAGCATAAAACCGGAGTGCCACAAGCCATTGCTTCAAGTGGAGGGTACCCAAAACCTTCACTGGCACTCGGGAAAAGCAAAGCTTCACTGGCATGACGAAGATGCATTAATGCCTCGCTGGAAAGTTCACCACCGTGTGAAATCCAACCCTCAACTCCATACTTTTTGCTTAGTGTGGATGCAGAAGGACCACCATATGGACACGTATCATTGCCAACATGGTGAACCAAGATATTCTGTTTCACATCTTCATCGAGATTACCGAGTACTTGGCAGAGAAATTTCAATCGCTTTCGGGGTGCATGGCTACCTACAATCAGCAAGTGGCATTTCTTCTCAAGATGGGACGCTGGTCCAAGAATATCGGTCTTTTCTTGAGGTTTCGGTTTGAAGGACTCAACATTCAAACCAAGAGGTACACAAACTGAATGTACCTTTGGAAAATGCTTCTGACATGCAGATAAGGTTGCTTGCGAATCACATACCAAGAGGTCGGCTCGAGCGAGCCCTGCTCGCAATTTAGAAAGATCTCGACGACGAAACCAGCCAGGGTTCTGTTCTCCAACTTCGATTGAAGTGTCGCCCACTTTGATTCGCTCTGGGAAGATATGGAATAAATCATGGACTGTAACAACGACTGGCAGTGGGCAATCTTCTGGAATGAGATGTGCTTGTTCTTGGTCCGTCACGTGAAGAATACTGTACTGATGCTTTTTTTTGAGTAGTTTACTGATGCGTTTCGGATGCGAATACCATCGTTTAAACACTCTAGATAAAGGGTTCATCCATTTTTGGATACTGTATTCACAGGTAGAAATACTCCCCCAACCTTTGATTTCACCATGGGTGAGTGAATTGGCAAGGTTATGGTGAGCCCCTCCAATGCCAGTGTTGACTCCAAGGGCGCCGCCTCGTACGAGCAACACCTGTTTGGCCATATTCACCCGTAGCCGTGAGACTTCTTCAAAGGTGAGATGAAATGATGATGAAAACACCCTTTCGAACAAAACGACTGGTTCGGTGTTAAAATGGAATTAAGTAGTGGTGGTGTTAGCGTACAGATGAGGAGAGAGTTTATGCCTATAATACCACTTAAAGTTTCGCGTGAGGATTACAATGTAGTTCGGTCTTCGATCGAATCGGCCATTCAACTTGGAGGCGAAATTCGGACTCTTTTAGGCGCTCAAAAAGATTTGAATCCAATGAATGATTTACACAATGAAGTTTGCCGAGCAGGTGAAGCATTGAGCGTTTTTGGTTCGAGGTGGACGATTGAAATTCTTTCTGCCCTCTATATTTCAGGACCTCGACGATTTAATCAAATGAAAAATCTACTCGAAGGTATCTCCTCTCGTACACTTTCTGATAAATTACGCTACCTGGCTGATGAAGGACTTGTTTCTCGTCAGGTTTCCGATGGCCCACCGATTCGGGTGACGTATCTTTTAACCGAACATGGACGTACCTGTGGACGTCTACTTTCGCCTCTTGTCGCTCATTTGAAAATCCATAGAGGCACCGTTTTAGCCCATGATTGATTTGTCTCTTTGCCGATGCGCTGAAGGGATGGATTAAGAAAGGAGAAAGAGAACCCTGTTTTATGCCTCTACTTGCACAATGGGTCCGTCAACGGCCATGGTTGTCTGCAGGTCTTGCTGGTGCAGCTGGAGGCGTTGTAGGAATTGCAAGCGGGGTGGCTGCTGCTGCAACCGCTGTTGGTGCACTCGCCATAGGCGGTGTATCTACGAAAGCAAAAGCGTTTGAACACCCTTTGAGACGACGCATCCTTTCAACACTGGAATTACACCCAGGATTGTGCTATCGTGAATTGCAATCGACCCTTAATGCCGCCAATGGAACGCTACGACATCACCTTGATGTCTTACAAAGCCGTCGAAGCGTGACGGTATTACCAGTCAATGGCCGAACATGCTATTTTGCTGGAGCACCAAGTCAAGTTGAGATCTTACGCGGTATTTCTGTTGATGAAGAACGGGCTGCAACTGCTTTACCAATCGGTTTATCGCTGGTTCAGAAGTTAATTATTGAAGACATCAAAAAAGAAGGTGTTCCGCGTTCCCAAGCAGCCCTTGCTCGCCGTATTGGACGTTCCCGAGCCACTGTACATTCGGCAGTAAAAGTACTCCGTCGAAGAGGAATTCTACGTGAAGACCGTATTGAAATGATGCCGCATATCGACATGGAAATTGAATGGCACGGTTCGAAAGGCGTCGATTATGAATGGAACGATGACCGACGATAGCGACTCTATTTTTCGCCGCTTGAGAGGCAAATAATACATAGCCTTCAAAGACCCTCGTCCAAAACCATTGCTGAGTAGAATGTTCAGTGTTCGTTTAACCGAGATAGCGTTACCAACAAGTGAACGTGAAATTGACAATTTGGTCGGTTGGTTCATCGACACCTTATGTTTGGTTCGAAAGCGCGGGGAAGCAACTGCTGACCAAGGAAGAGCAGGCCCGGTTCATCGGCTTTTGAGGGACTATTTGTTTGCTCAACCAGAGGTCAGTTGGGATGCACAGATGTTGGCCGATGAATTGGCACTCACACCGGCTTCGTTGAATCATCACCTTACACGATTAGTTGAAGCGGGAATCATTGGCTTTTCGAATGAAGGAAAGGGTTGGCGGCGATACTTCTTACGCGGTGGTTCGTTAACGAATGCCATCGAATTTTTCGGTTTACAATGTGAAACAATTGTAAAACAACGAATGGCTTTACTCGATTCCAAATGGAATCGCGGCAATCCAAATCTCGGTTCTGAACCGGTACCGACTGAGACTCCGCCACTTCTCATTGGAATTGTAGACCACCGACCTTTGCTCTCTGACAGTGAAGAAAGTCTCTTATCACAATGGATGGGAGATTTCGGATTACTTGGAGAAAGACCTGGGAAAGAAGCCCATGCAGAGTCAATTTCAGTACAACTCTTTGAATTGCTTTTGAACCGAGATCTACCTCTTTCACTGGATGAAGCAAGTGAACTCCTCGATGAACAAAAACCCCGAATTGGTCGTATTCTTGAGCGATTCCGAAGTACTGGAATGGTTCAACGCGTTCCTCGAATTGATCGGCTCAATATCGCCCTCTGGTCTGCAATGACCGCTCAGTACCAACGTCGCGGTGAAGATTGGATGCTGAAGAAAGGTGGCTTTCAGCGTCTCCTCAACTCGAAGCAACAGTCATCAATACTCTCCAGTCTAAAGAAAGGAAAACTCAAGGTAGAGGAAGTTGAAAAAGTAGGTAAAGATATTTCCTCAGATGACCAAATGTTGCTGCTTAATCTTCTCGGTGGCAGGCTACCCTTGGGTCATCGAATGGTAGGCTATACCTCTGATGAAGTTCACAGAGAAATCAGTTCTCGAATCGACAGAACTCTTCGAAGAATGCGTCGAGTTGCCCAATTGCTTGAACAATCAATGGCATCCTAAGCGTCATCTCATTACAAGAAAGAGCCAACCCTTGAAAAACAAGGATTCTGAGGCATTGGTAATGAGCGAGCATATTGGCGCCAAGCCCGGAGCGTGGGAAGGCGAAGCCCGTCCTCTTTTTCTTGCTCCAATGGCAGGTGTATCCGACCTCCCGTTTCGGTTGCTCGCCAAAGATTGTGGAGCGGACGTAACCATCACCGAATTCACCAACAGTACCGCCCTTACCCGAGAGGCTGCCATGTCATGGCGAAAGATGGAATCCCATGCCACAGAAATCCCATTTATTCCGCAGATCTTTGGAGGCGATGCAGGGGATATGGCAACTGCTGCTGAAATGTTAGCCCCTACAGCAGACATCATCGATTTGAATTTCGGTTGTCCAGCACCTAAAGTGACGAAGATTTGTGCAGGTGCTGCTTTGATGGGTGAACCAGATAACCTCGTCTCCATGGTTGATGGAATCATTCAGCGCGTCGATGTACCTGTTACAGCCAAGATGCGTTTAGGAACTGGACAAGGCGCTAACAATGCTTTAGAAATCTGTAAGGAACTCGAAAACATTGGAACATCCCGGCTCTGCATTCATGGTAGGACGCTGCGACAACGATACTCTGGAGAAGCCGATTGGAATTCAATCACACGTATCGTCGATGCAGTGGAAGTACCTGTTGTAGCCAATGGAGATGTGAACGATGCTGAAAGTGCCAAGTTATGTTTGGAAACGACAGGGGCCGCAGGCCTGATGATTGGTCGCGCTGCTATTGGACGGCCAGCTATATTTGGCGAAATCAAAGTGGGGTTGGGTTGGATGACTGAAGAGGAGTTGCCATGGATTAAGGAATTAGGCGATGATTGGTACGAACGTTCAGAAATTGGACGTGCTTTTGCAACGCGTAAATGGTGCTGGGACAAATACATCGAACATTCACAGAAAACGATTGGCTTGCAACCCCGATGGATGCAACGTCATGCAATTGCCTTTACCAAAGGGTTACCCGGGGCTAAAAAAATCCGCAATGTGATGCATGGCGCACCTACGCCTGAAGATTTTGCAATCGGAATTTCAAACTATTTAGCGCCAAATACTGAAGATTGACGAGAAATACAATCACTTGTATTCACAAAAGATGTTGGCCTTCTAAAGAAAGGCTAACTGGAACAGTTGAACACTTCAGAAAGTGGATTGCCATTCTTCTAGATCTTGAGAAGCAGCCCAATCTTCATCGGTCATCTTCCCTCGAACCTTGAGAACTTCACGGGCGAGGAGCCAGTAAACCAAAGCGAGTGAGCGACGACCCTTGTTGTTCGCTGGAAGTGCGATATCGACGTTACGAAGGTTGTTGTTCGCATCGACAATACCGACGATTGGCAAACCGGAGTTGACAGCTTCACGAAGTGCTTGTTGGTCAGCAGCAGGGTCTGTAACAAACAAGATATCTGGTTCTACATAGGAACGAAGAACTGGATTTGTAAGAGAACCTGGAATAAAGCGACCTACAGCAGCGTTTGCGCCAATTGCTTCGGAAAAGAGACGAGCAGGGCGTTGGCCGTATTGACGAGCAGAAACGACCATTATTCGAGCAGGGTCGTACTTGTTAAGGAACTCTGCAATCATGCGAATTCGAGAGTCAGTCATATTGACATCCAAAAGGTATAATCCATCTTCACGGACACGTTCAATGAAGCGAGCCATATCCGCACTCTTTTGTTGAGTACCAATATTGACAGCGTTCTCTTCATAGGATTCAAAGGGTAAGAGTAAGCTCATTTCCTCGGACATGGTAATTCACAGCAGTCTGCCGACTTGGACTCCATATTAAACCGCTTCGTAGAGAGGCGGAATGAATTCACCTTCGACCTCA
>CAJJCQ010000078.1 GCA_905182725.1 uncultured Candidatus Poseidoniales archaeon | reverse complement strand
GCAACACTGCCAAACTCTGAGCAAACCGTTTCGGTCACCTATGAGACTTCACCAGGTAGCCAACCTCAAGGTAACAAAAACATGCAAGTTCGATATGAATCGACCGACCTCATTGCCAGCCCAACTACCGATGGTTCAGGGATGCTTGAATACACACTGAATGTCACCGATGGAATGGACAATACCCCTTCAAGCGACGATTACTCGAGTAACGGCATCATTGTGTGGGATCCTTTAACAGAGATTATCGGTGCTGCAACAGTTGTCATTGACCTCAATGTCGTGGCGATCGATTTGATTGCTCAAAGTGATTCAATCATCGTTTCACGTGATCGGAATTCAGAAGTCGTTATCTTGAACCAAGCCATTGGATACGGAGCATTGCCAGGCGATATGCTTTCATTCTCCATCCCTGCTCAAAACAGAGGTGTTCTGGCCTCACCAGCAACAGAAATCGAAGTAATTACTCCAGATGGGGTAAGTATTCGTGAATCGGTCCCTTCTATTCCATCGTACAGTGAACAACGTATTACTGTCAACTGGACGGTTCCTGCTGATGCAGCCATAGGCACCCAGACTCTTTCGTTCACGGTCGACCCTGATGAATTGGTCACAGAGGACGCAAACCGAACCAACAATGAAGCAAGTATCGATATTTTCATCGGACGTGCACCGACCGGTGTCTTTACTTTCGATGAAGGGAAATATACCTTTGAGAATATAATTCTCAACGCATCGGGGAGTTTCGATGAAGACGGTGGAGATGTTGATTGCCGATTTGAACTCGAATCAAAGCCGGGATTAATCGAAGTTCTTGATGCACCAAATTGTGTAACGCAATGGAATTGGAGCGATGACGGCGATTGGCTGGTTAAGTTGATTGTGTTTGATGAAGAACTCGATGAAGATATCATTGAAATGAACGTCACAGTCCTCAATCGAGCACCTTATCTCAATCTCAGTATGGTCGAGAGTATCGACGTCGAATCGGAAATCACTCTTGACGCTACGGACAGTGGCGATCTTGACAGTATCTCACCACCAGGGCAACAAGTCAGCGTAACATGGCCTGGTCTCAATTGTCAAGAAGGACTGACGCAACCAACATGCACCTTTACTCCGATGGGAGAAGGTCCCCTCGACATCACTGCTGTGGCAACTGATGATGATGGAGAAACGACAACGGTCACTTCAAGTTTGAATGTCTTGAATATTGCACCAACTTTGGCATATCCTGAACTTTGGTATGGTGGTAACAACCTAACTGCAGATTCAATGGGAGTTTGGGAGTTAAACGAAGACCAAGTCGCTTTGTTACGTATTGTAGGTGGCGACACACTGTCGGACCGTGATGACATCAACATCGAATGGAAACCTTCGGATTTAGACCCAAACTGGACCGAGACGACCAATGGACCCTCTTCAACAGCTACGGTCTCTTGGCCGAATTCAGGTCTTCAAACCATTCAAGTATCGGCCTATGATAACGATGGGGCTCGTTCAGAAGTACGCACGGCCATGGTCAACATCATCAATGTCGCACCAAGCATTACTGGCCTAGGGTCAACCGTTCCTATTTTTGAAGATGATAACCTCACATTGACCGTTCAAATATCCGATACTGCGTCTGACCTTGAAAGTCTTGAAGTGTGCTGGGATACCGATGTATTGGTCGACAGCAACAGCGACGGTAATTTCGTCAATGATTGTGAATCCCAAGGCATGGAACTAACCACTGCATGGACAACACGAGGAATTCGTCAAATTACTGCCACTGTCACTGATGATGATGGGGCACAAGCGATGACATCTGTGAACATCAGCGTACAAAACCTACCGCCTGCAGCATCAATCACAAACTCAAGTAACATATTTGAATTGGTGGAAGGCGATAACATTACCCTTTCAGGATTGAGTTCACGAGAAACTGCGGGTGACAAATTCACATTGATATATGAATGGGACAGTGACCTCATCGACAGTAACCTCGATGGTGATTACACGGGTGAAGTTGATTTTACTGGGTCAGAATATACGCTGACAAATCTTGAACCTGGGCAGTGGACATTCACACTCACAGTCACCGATGATGACAGTGAAACTTCGAGTACGAGTATTACCCTTACCGTTGCAGAAAAACCTGCTGAAGGGTTTGTGGAAAGCATCAGTGCTGCAATTGGATCTGTTCCAACCGCCATCATTGGAGGTCTTGCCTTTATTGTCGTAATCCTTGCAGGATTCCTACTACTCACACGAGGAAGAAAAGACGAAGAGGAGAAATACTCCTCCTTCGGAAATGTTCCTTCAATTGAACCACCAATGGCTAACGCACAATCACAGTATGCAATGGAAGCACCTGTTGCCCAAACTCAAACAGACATGTATGCTCAACAACAACCAGACATGTATGCTCAACCAGCCCCTGCTGCTGACCCCTATGCTCAACAACAACCGGACATGTATGCTCAACCGGCTCCTGCTGCTGACCCCTATGCTCAACCTGCACCAGTTGCATCGGCATCAGATGCCTTGGCTACAATGAGTGTATTTACTGAGCCTACTGTTCAACAAACCGTTCAGCCAGTACCCGTTCAAACAGGTCCAGCCCTTCCAAGTTCTGGTCTACCCGACGGTTGGACGATGGAACAATGGCAACACTACGGAGAACAGTATCTTGCTGCGCAAATGGGCCAAAGCACTCCTGCACAGCCGGCAACTAACAATACCCCAAGCGTCTCTGCAAGTACAGATATGTCAGGACTCCTTGATGATCTCGATTTGTGAACGGTGAAAAGATGGCGAGTTTGTGGCAATTTTTTGGATTACCAGACCCTGATGGTCAACTTGACGAAAGAAAGCGCCCAAAGAAAGTCGAACAGACTGCCTTTGGTGCTGCTGATTCAAAACCAGCTCACCAACAGACGCTCAATTCAATTGAGTCCGAACAGCCGATAGTGAAGACTTCAGTAGAGCAACCGATTCAACTTGAGAAAAAAAGATTGTTGCGAAGCGAGGTGAAACCGTCACCACCAAACTGGTCTGGGCCACTCACGGCGGAAGGAGAAGCATTTCATGACCTCGGAGCTCACACGCGAGTAAAGAATTCCGTCCCAAGAAGAGCCTTGCGTTATGTCTCGCCGGATGAAATGAATCGCATCCCTACTCGAGAGATGGCAAAGCGCATACTTCAAGGCGATTCTGTCATCGTCGATTTACGTCCAATGGTACATATGGATACACACCAAAATGTCTGCCGTAGAGACCTGCAGCGTATGAGTAACGAAGCGGGTGTCGGAGTATTTGCATTGGATGCTGAAGATAAGCTCCTGTTACTACCGGGAACAGACGTTATCGTCGATGTTGGCCGTCATGAATTAGGATTGCTCTCGTTGATGTCAGAGTGAGAAGGTACGGAAAATCTCCATTGCCTCTCCTGCGATTCCAAGTACGGTTGATTCATGTCCATCAATAAGGCGAGCATACTCGCCCATTGGACCTGCTAAATCATAGCCACCTGCTTTTCCTTTCCAAGATTCACTCAAGACCAATTCAACCAACTGTTCATCTGTGAGTGAATCAAATTCAACAATGGCGTGTTCAACAAAGAATTGCCAACCACCATTGAGGTGGATTCCTGTTGCAGACCAAACTTGATGCCGCCTACCTGACAGTCGATGAAGCATCATAGCAGCTTCAACCGTATCTTTGGGTTTCCCGAGTGTTGAATCCATATCATCTGGATCGGCAAGTAAGGTATCGCAGACGATGACCATATCGAAACCGTGTCCATCGGGGACTGCTTTGGATTTTTTCTGGCAAATTGATAAGACTTGAGCGTCAACACTACCTGGCAAAGGTGTCTCATCCACATCGGTAAAGCCTTCACACTTGAGGTCTGAGAAAAGTGGTTGGAGCATTGCTGCTCTACGAGGTGATTGTGATGCCAGCCAAACTTTCATTGTCGCCCTCATGTGTGCCAGCAGAACAAATGCCTTGTCATTTTTGCTTTGAAGCGTTGAAACTTACAACAAAATGAAGGGTGAGGTTGAAGAATCAAAGGGGACACCCCCTACATGGTGCCGGCATGAGTGAAGTAACAAGAATACCAACGCATATTGAAGGATTAGATGAAAACATGCAAGGTGGAATCCCAAAAGGGCACATTTGTATCGTTGCAGGTTCTTCGGGTGCAATGAAGTCCAGTCTAACATTTTCAATGCTTTACAATGCAGTACTCTATGGTGAAACAAGCGGAATTTATGTCACCCTTGAACAAGGAAAAGATTCACTTCGTTCTCACATGTCCAACATGGGAATGAACATCGATGATAAGCGAGTCAGTAATCGAATTGCGATTATTGATCTCTCGGATTTACGTGTTCAACTTGATGAACAAGGCATGAGTAGCCGTGTCGATTGGATGGGGCAATTAATCAAACAACTTACTTCATACCGTGATTCAATCGGATTTGAACTACTTGTATTCGATTCACTCGGTGCTTTCTTTACGCTCACAAAGATGGAAAACCCTCGAGATGAAATCTTCCGTCTCTTTGAAGCGGTTCGACGACTCGGATTGACTTCATTCTTTATCTGCGAGATGACCGGCGAAGATAACAAACAATTCGGTGAATACGGTGTTGAAGACTATCTTGCAGATGGTGTGATTCATTTGGTCATGGAACGTTCAGGAGACGATGTTGCTCGAAAGATGGGTGTTGTCAAGATGCGACATACCAACCATCGACTTGGCTACAAACCGTTCAACTGGAAAGAAGAAGAACAACGGTTCTCAATCCTTTGAGATTCACTCGACGGTTACTGATTTTGCAAGATTACGAGGACGGTCGACATTGCAGCCAAGTGCTAATGCAGTATGATAGGCAATCAATTGCATTGGAATCACAGTCAATAACGGTGAAAGTAGCGGATGGACTGGCGGTATAGGAATGCTAATGTCAGCCTCAAGGGCAATATCATCGCCTTTTTCATGAATCAAAATCACACGTGCACCACGCGCTTTGCATTCATGAATCGCTGAAATTGTTTTCACCTTGACATGGTCGTTCGGAGCAATAAATATGACCGGACTGCCTTCTTCTAACAGAGCAATTGGCCCGTGCTTCATCTCTCCAGCCGGATAGGCCAGGCAGGGAATGTATGCAATTTCCATCAACTTGAGTGCCCCTTCTTTGGCGACAGGTGCAGAAATACCACGACCGAGGAAAAGAACACACTTTGCATCTTTAATCATTTCAACAGCTTCGAGAATCGGACCTTGGTCTTCGAGATACTCTTCGATAAGATGAGGGATTTCTTGTAAGCCGTTAATCAGTCGCTTGCCTTGTTCCTTACTTGTAGCACGAGAACGTCCAACCTGAAGAGCAAACATAGACAATGCTGCAACCATATTGGAAAACGCTTTCGTTGATGCAACTGCTTGTTCAGGACCTGAATGGATGTAGACGCCTTTACCACATTCACGAGCGATAGAAGACCCAACGACATTGACGACGCCGAAGACACTTCCACCTTTGAGGTGTATTTCTTTTACAGCAGACAAGGTATCTGCAGTTTCACCCGATTGAGTCACTGCAAAATGCAATGCATTTGGGTTGATGACGGGGTCATTATGTCGGAATTCACTCGAGATATGGGCAACTGCGGGTATACGCGCCAACTTCTCGATCATAATTTGACCAATTTCTGCAGCGTTGTAAGCCGTCCCACAACCCAAAAGACGTACATGAGGTACTTTTGCTAAATCGCGAGGGGCTAATTTCAAACCTCCAAGCCGACCATTCCCTCCAACTCTATCGAGTCGCCCACTGATACAATGGCGTAAGGCATCTGGTTGCTCATAAATCTCTTTTAACATGTAATGAGGATAATCTCCTAATTCCGAGACACCCCAATCCTCTTCAAGAACGGTGATGCTTGGATTGAAGTTTTTCCCTTTCAATGTTGAAAGTTTCATGGATTTATTTGTCAGTGTCGCAATTTCACCATCTTCAAGGAAAACAACTCGGTGCGTATAGGGAGCCAGAGCATGTGGATCACTCGACACAAACATTTCATCATCACCTTGCCCAATGATGAGTGGCGAGCCATTTCGGGCACAGACAATGACATCATGGTCCAAGAATAAAACACATAATCCCCATGTCCCCCGGGCAAGGTGGAGGGTTCTGCGCACTGCGTTTTCAGGGTCATTATCGATACTGAGTTCACGTTCAATAACATGGGCAAGTGCTTCAGAATCAGTGTCACTCTGTAATTCGACACCCTGAACTGTCAGTGATGTGCGAAGTTGACGGGTGTTTTCGATGATTCCATTGTGAACAATAACGACTTTCCCATTGGCTGATTGGTGAGGATGGGCATTCGAATCATTCACGATTCCATGTGTTGCCCATCGAGTATGTGCGATTCCTATGTTCCCTGGGATTAGTGCAGGCAATATTTTTTCCAAATCACCAACTTTACCGACTTTCTTATGGAGCTGTATTGTTCCATCTTTTACTGCAATACCAGTGGAATCATACCCACGGTACTCGAGTCGGCGCAAACCATCAATCAAAACTGTAGATGCCTGACGAGGGCCTAAGTAAGCAAATATTCCACACATAATAGGACCTCAGCAATCGACCTTCACAGAACAAATTGGACAGTTGACCCTCGTAAGTGTCATGTCCTTCACAGTAAACTTCGCAGCACATTCATGGCACGTCACATCGCGTTGTGGAGGGGCAATAATTGGCAGTGGAAGAAGACCAGGAAGCGGAGGTAAGCTGCCTATAGGGAGAGGTGGTAACGGCATAGGAGCCAGTTCAGCTACTAACGGAGCCGTTTCAGGGGTGGGGAATGTTGGGAGAGGTGGAAGTAAAGTGTTCATCGATTCAACCATCTCAGTAATCTCTCGCTGTTGCTTTCGTTGCATGCGGCGGTTAAGTCGAGAGTTGCCTTCACCAGATTCATTTTTTGCTTCAAGAGAAGCGGACAAACTCAGTTCTTCATCATCGAGTATAATCGAAGCCGGACCGTCATCCATCTCTACGATCAAATCTTCAGTTTCGGTGTCAATAGCAAGCAATGGACCATCATCACGTACAGGAACAACGAGTAATTCAAGCGCATCACTGTCCTCATTTTGGCCTGATTCAGAAGAGAGCAATTCTTCCTCACGGCGACGAGATGTACGAACAGAGAGAACAATCACCAAAAGGAAAATAACAAACAAAGTTGATGTAGCACCCAGAATCATAATTTTTGTTTCATAATCCCCTGGCAAAGGAGCGAGAAGTGTGTCGAGGAATGATGTTGAGTCGTCATTTTGGTTGGAAGAGTCTCCGATGTAAACGAGAGTTCGCATCTTAAGAGACCCACTTGCAGATGAAACAAGAAGAATACCATCTGATTCCATTCCTGCATAGCCCTTCAAGAATCCTTCAGTAAGAATGTTTGAAAGTGCAAGTGTTTGACCTTTCGAAGAATCTGACAAGAGACCGTAGCGGGTCACTGGACCGTAGACATTGATTTCATCGTAGAAGATTTGAACACCATCTGGTGAGGGGCTTAATTCAAGATGTGTTGCACCAGGCGCAGTGATTTTTTCTGCTTCATCCGACCACGAATTATCGGTAACAATGTGCGCAATCATAGCATCCTTACCTCTTCCTTCAATCCAGGAAGCAACAAGAACATCTTCGCTTCCGTTGGTGAGTACCACGAGTTGAGCCATCTTAGCATGGTCTCCGACGGAAGATTGGAATCCCCAAGCCGCATAAGTTGGATCTCCATGCGTATACATCAATCCGATTCGGTCAATACCAGTGACATCATTCCGAATCTCTTGATAGAGTATGTGCAAGTTTTCCTCACCGTAACCAATGGCGAGTGAATCTCCTTGAGATGGGCGTATTTGAACATCAGATAATACAACATTCGGTGAACTCCACGATGATTGACTATCTGGGTTCAAAGAAACTAAAGTAAAGATGGAAGTGATATCTTGCCATGAACCACCTGTTGAAATATCTCGATGATAGCCTGCTAAAACCATTTGTTCATCATGTTCTGTTAGAGAAAGTCCCCAATAGGAGCCTTCTGACAATTTGATTGCCGGCATTTGATGGTGGACTGGCGTTTTTTCTGCTAAGCGTGTGAGTGAAGTCATGGCGATATCAGTGAGTGTATAGCCATCAGGGCTGATCGTTTTTCGATTCCATGCTGCTTGGACCAATCCATCTTCGCGTAGGTAAGTGGTTAATTCACCACCCCATTTTTCCTCAAGCATAACATCAACCTGCATCACCATTTTATCGGTGACCGTACGAACGTGAAGTTCGCCATCACGGGTTGTGAATAAAAGACCACCTTCTTCCATACCAACGAAATCAACAGAAACTTCGCTTTGACTTAGAGATACACTCACTTGCGAACCAAGGCTCACATCATCGATGACAACCGTGAAACGATGGTCACTGAATTCGGATTCAACGCCATTGCCTTCGAGGAGAGCCCGATACTTAACAGGACCAATTTCAAGACCAATTTCACTAAATGCACCCGAGCTGTGCCCTGAACTGCTATCCGAGCCTGGAACAAACAAAATATTTGATGTCCCAATTTCCAACCAGCCTACTTCAGTCCAACGTTCGAGCCGCATTGTGAGTTGCGTGGCTTCAGTCTGGCCCAAGTTATCAATTCGAACATCGATATTGAAGGGAGTCTCAGGTAGCGGTACTTTCGGATTTGTCATAACTGCACCAGGTAAAAAGCGAAGCATGGCTTCAACTGGGCGTTCTTCGACTTCAAACGAGAAAGTGTACACGTTATTCGTTGGATTTGGATCTCCAAGTTGGTTGTTCGGGTCAATCGAAATCGTGACATCATGCGTACCTGCTAGAGTAGCCCACCAGTACAGCGTTACTTGCTGACTTTCACCTTCATTGAGGGAGACTCGGTTTTCACGCGGATAGGTTTCTGATTGGCTACCAGCGGCCTCCAGTTGCACAAAGACATCGTTTGCATCTAAGTCGCCTGCATTGGTAATCGTGAAATCCACTTCTAAAACAGTGCCTGCAACCGCAGAGTAAACGGGCAGGCCTTGGTCCATAATTTCCACTGACCCTTGGAAGAGGAAGTCCGGTGCAGCCGGTTGATTATCTACGGCATATGTTCGACGAACATCATCGGTCATGACGCCACTTTCGTTCACCATTCTAAACGAAATGCGATGTGAGCCATCATCAACGGAATTCGAATTCCATGAGAAAGACCAATCTTGAGTACCGACTTCCATCGAATCTAATTCTTCACCGATAAACCAATCACCATTATCAATTCGATATTCAAGTTTGTCGTGTTCGATTCCTTCAACGTTACCACTGAATTCAACCGAGCCTTGGAGTGCGGTTCCTAACGGAGGGCCTGCGATGGTGACGGCCATTCGCGCAATATTGACCCACCGAGCATCAATTGCAGATTCATCACCATCATCGGTGAGTGCACGAGCAAGTACCAAGACATAATCTTCGTCTTGCCGGACCCAATTCTCTTTGACTGAAACATCGAGGAACCAAGATGAAACATCGCCACCTGCATCGGTCCAACTTTGCAATTCACGAACTGTTCCCGATTCGAGATGTTGCATAATTCGAATCTGAACTTTAGTATAATCATCGCCATCATCATTTTCAACAGTGTCACCTGCAATGCGAACGAAGTTTCCTTCGATCCACCAAGAACCGTTACTCGGTTTGGACATATCAACATGGTCTCCAGAACCGTTTCCAGTTGGTGGAGGCGTGATGTCACCGCCGCCTTCCAAAGGAGTACAGGCCTTTTCCAAAACCATATCAATTGCACACGAGGCATCGATCAGTCCGAAGCCCCATTCATCATTCCAACGGTCTGATACACTCGGTTCACTCGCACTACCTCGCTGTTCGGAAGAGTTGCGGAGAATGTCTTTGACTTCTTGTGGCTCGAGTGATGGATCGGCTTGAAGCATAAGAGCAACGATACCAGAGGCGATTGGAGTTGCCATGCTGGTTCCATCTTTTTCGTCATAATCTGAACCTGCAAGAGGTTTCGCCGGTTGACCTGGGAAAGAAGCACCAGTTTGCGCAGTAGCAGACATAATGGAAGAGCCGTATGAGGTAATATCGGGCTTCAATTCATCCCATTCATCATCATCAGCATCGTCGAGACGAGGGCCGGTATTGGAGTAATCTGCAACATTATCATCGGTTCGGTTGATGCTGCCTCGGTCTGTTGCTGCTCCGACTGAAATTGCACCGTCTGCACTGGCCGGTGAAGGGACTCGGTTCGACCCATCATTGCCCATTGCAACAACACAAACGATGGAGGCGTTGACTGCGTCATTGACCAGACGTGCTTCAGAACCGCTACCATTGTCACCTTGGTCTCCTTGATTGAGTGGTGTAGAGGCTGAGCCGAAAGACATCGAAGCAACCTGAATACCACGTGTTGAAGAATTGTGACCCCAATCGGTATCTTGGTTGTTAATCAACCATTGAATACCATTGAGTGAAGCTTGGGAATTGGTACCACCTGTATCGGTGAGCACTTTGATGTCGACAAGATAGGCACCTGGCGCTGTACCCATGTGAACTCGACTTCTGTCACCTGTTCCAACGGCTGACCCAGCAACGTGAGTGCCGTGACCATTTCCATCATCGGGGTCTTGGGAACCATCAGGGTTTGAAGCGGAAGAGGTTGCATCGTAACCCGCTACCCATTTGTGATCGTTGTAAGAGAGGGGGTCTTCATCAGGCTCATCACTTTCATCATCACAGTCATTCA
>CAJJCQ010000077.1 GCA_905182725.1 uncultured Candidatus Poseidoniales archaeon | reverse complement strand
CAATACAGCATCCTTTCGACAGGTAATGGCAGTAACATGCATGACGGGATATTGTCCAGTCAATGAGTAAAATCCAAAATGGTCGCCAAACGGTCCTTCAAGTCGAGTCTCACCAGGTATGCAATAGCCTTCAATCACGATATCTGCCTCAGCGGGTACCATCAAATCTTGCGTGAGTGCCTTGGTAATTGGTAATGACTTACGGCCCAATATTCCAGCGAACTGGTATTCGCTCAAGTTGTCTGGGAGTGGTGATATCGCTGAAAAAATCAATTCTGGGGGGCCACCCATGCAAATGGCTACAGGCATTCGTCCATCTCCTCCAGCTTCTTTCACAGCCGCGGCATGGTCGGCACCGTGCTTGTGAATCTGCCAATGCAAACCGATTTGCTTTGGCCCGAAAACTTGAGCACGGTACATTCCAAGATTGTGTTCACCGCTTTTTGGGTCCTTGGTAACAACCAGAGGCAGGGTGACAAACGGACCTCCATCCTTGGGCCATGTTGTTGGGATCGGCAGCCGTGTTAAATCGAGTGGTAACTGTACTCGCTGGCAGTTGCCTTTCCTTTTTTTCTTCGGTGGCATGGCTAAAGCATCCCGAATCAATGGAAGTCCTTTCCACGGCTTGCGCATGTAGAGTCCGATATCCGGTTTCATCATTGCAACCATTCGGTCGCCAATTTCAGTAGCGTACGTTGCGCCCAGTGCGCGTAGAGTGCGATCTTGGCTTCCAAACAAATTCATGGCAAGTGGAATTTTGCTTATTGTGCCATCAGGGAGCCGTGGTTGTTCGAACAACACGGCAGGGCCATCATTTTTGACCAGTAGGTCTGCAATAGCCCCCGCTTCAAATTGAACATCAACGGGCCGCGTAATACGCAGGAGTTCACCGCCTTGCTCAAGATGTTCGAGCCACCGCTTGGAAGTACGCCACGCCACACCCCTGCGTAATGGAGCCTCCCTTTGAACCGTCGTATCCACTCATAAGAGAAGAAAATGGTTTGGGAATCAAATACATGCATTGAAAACCCCTACCGAGTTTCAAAGGTCATGAAATACGTATTCTTCGCCATAGTGCTGCTTCTTTTGAGTACTGGCCATGCCGCTGCAGAAAATGCTTCAACGGATGTCGTCATCACAGTCGACAGTACAAATTTGCGTTTTAATCCATCAGAAGTAACTCTCCAAGAAGGACAAGCAGTTCGATTTGTCTGGGGCGGTCAAGCATTGCCTCACAATGCAGTAGCGAAGGATGGCTTATTCGATTCCGGAGAACCTTCTCGTGATGTTGACTATCGGTTTGTATTTGAAAACGGAACTGCAGGTGATTATGAATTTGTCTGTGAGCCGCACGAGAGTTTCGGCATGGTTGGCACCATCACCGTAGAGCCAGCTCCTCTCCCACCCCCTGCTGAAGTCGTTGAAGAGGTCGAAGTTGTTGAAGAAGTGCCAGCCCTCTCGCTTCTTTCTTCAATTACCATGCTCGCTTTTGTCGCAATTTTGCGACGTCCAGTCGAAGAATAAGCCAGCGGTCTCAACCGTTTCTTTCATGGACTTGATTCGCTAGTTGATGTTCATGGGGGGCGAAGCGAAGATGTATGATGTCTTGGTAATCGGTGCTGGTCCAGGTGGTGGCTCAGCTGCACTCCATGCGGCCCGAGCAGGTTTGTCGACGCTCATTGTGGAGGCTGACCCGGAAGTTGGAACGCCAGTTCATTGCGGTGAATGCCTCAGCGAACTTGCCGTTGAAAACCTTGATCTTGAGATACCAGATCACGTTAAAGCCCTCGATGTCAAAGGAATCCGCGTGATTTTCCCTGACGGTACTGAAAAGTTACTCACAGAGAAAGGATATGTTCTCGAAAAGCATCTTTTTGAACGATGGTTATGCGATGAAGCCATCAAAGAAGGCGCCGAATTAAGTCTCCACCACCGTGTGACTTCAATGGAGAGAATATTCAATAGCGAAAATCAATTTTCATATTGGAAAATTGATGGTAAAGGAGAAGGGTTTCCGTTGGAATGCAAATCGGTGATCGATGCATCAGGAGTATCAGGTGCTGCCTCCAAACTTCTTGACATGGGCACAGAAGTCGAAGTCATTGCTGGTTTCCAATACGAGATTTTAGATGTAAAAAACGACGGTTACCTTGACTTTTACCTTTGGCCGAAATATTCACCGCACGGTTATGTGTGGATGATTCCAAAAGAAGGTGGAAGAGCGAATGTTGGATTGGTCACGACCGATAAAAAAGGCGCAATCAAGTATCTGAATTCTTTTATTCAAGACACCTACCTTGATGGGAAACCAACCGTTAATCCACCTTGGCGACCCGATGGAGTCAAAGTACGACCCTTTGGTGGGACGATTCCAATCTCGGGCCCACGCTCAGTTACAGTTGGCGATGGTCTGATTTTAGTTGGTGATGCTGCAGGTTTCACTTCGCCTCTGTTTGAGGGCGGTTCACACCTGGCACTTTGGTCTGGTCGTGAGGCTGCGAAAACGATTGCATCGGCATTACAGTCAGAATCAATACTTTCAAAAGACCAGTTAATGGATTATGAAAAAGCATGGAAGAAGACCTTTCCACCCTATTCTAAAATCCTCAAAGGAAAAACTGCTTTGTATGAGTTAACCGATGACGAAATGTCAATCATGGCTCGTTGTTTACCCGAAGAACTCGGCAATATGTCACCACTTCAGAAGGTTGCAATTGGATTGAGAATACTTGTTCGTAAGCCGATGTTATTCACGAAAAGTGTGATTCATGTTCTCCTCTCATTTGGTTATTCACGAGCCAAGTTTTTCGGTTGGTGAACATCCACCTCTTGATGTCTGAACACGCGCAACCTCCTTGAGGGAGCGTCACAACCAATGTCCATGTGGGGGTTGACGATGTGGCTCGCAATCTTTGCAGCATCGGTGTTGTTGGTTCGTCCTTTACTGCAACAACAGTCGAAATTGGCTTCACTCACCTGCCATATTCTCATGGCTTTACCGTTTTTTGCACTCGCAAGCCGTTTCATGGTCAATGACACATCATTTGCACATGTGGTTTCGTACGGAGGTGAGGAACTTCCACTCAAGTACCGATTTGCTGCAACTTGGGCTGCCCGTGAAGGCCCGCTTCTTCTTTGGGTGATGTGGATGGCACTCCTTGCTTTTGTATGGAGAAAACCGATGGCGGGCGAAAACATCGAGACTACGTATCCTCTTCGACTTCGTTTGATTTACGGTTTCAATCTCCTCCTTCTTCTCCTTGCTCTCAACCTCGACCCCTTCAAAGAAAGTACAAGTACGGGTATTGGTCAAGGTTTGAATGAATTATTGCAAACTGACCTCATGGTAATACATCCACCTCTTATCTTTTTGGCGTATTCCTTGTGTCTCCACATCACTTCAATTTCGCTTTCTTCTATGTTTGCAGATGCTGGTGGGATCAAAGACCGCATACTGAGCATTGTTCGCCCAGGTTTGTTTGTTGCCACGCTTGGAATAGGTTTGGGTGGATTGTGGGCGTATTTGATTCTCGATTGGGGTGGTTACTGGGCGTGGGATCCTGTTGAAACAGGTTCGCTGTTGCCGTGGCTTGCCTTGGTTTTCATGTCTCACCTTCGTACCCGTCCAGGGAAAACATCAGACCAAACTTGGATTGGTGCCGGATTAGCAACAGGTGGTCTCGCCTTGTTTGCAACACTTGTGACACGTGCTGGTGGAGTTTGGGCATCCTCAGTCCATACTTTTGTCACGAGTTCAGAAGGTACTGCTCCCGCAGATGCCTTTTCTCGAATGATGCTTCTCAAGTCGGATGCTGGCGGTGGAGTTGAAGTTATGACTTACCTGATTGTGTTACTGCTTTTCATCGGTTTTTGGCTTCAATTACAACGCAATACGCAAAAAGACTGGAAACCAAATATGTCCTCTCTTGGCCTTTTTACCATCCCCTTCCTCGGTGTTCTCTGTGCTTTGGTTCTCGGCGCTTATATCGACCAATCTTGTGACACACCCTCACTCTCTCCCTGTTCAGTAACTCTGGAGTCTACGGTGTACGCCTATGTTCCATCGTTCGCATTCACATTCGTTCTTTTTGCTCCCCTTGGTATGGAATTCCTACGCGGCACTTCTACAACGCACCCAACTGACGGTGGTTGGAGTTTCACAACTCTTGCTCATTTAGGGGAAAAAGACCGAACGAACCTTTTGTTCTTCATCCTTCTTCTCATTGCTATACTTTTTTTCGCCCTCACAGATAATTTTCTTTACACCGCACTTTTCTTAATTTTCTTCACACCTCTCTTTTTTGCTCAAGATGCAACTAAATTATGGGCGCATGGTGCAGCTGGTGTCATGCTCGGTCTTGCAGGGGCTTGGTCGGGGATGATCGAAATCGTTTCAGCAGGCGTCGTGATGTTGTTTTTCATCCTTCCATGGCTTCTTGCTCCAGAACCGGATAAGCCATCCACATTTTCCTTCTTCGAAAAGAAATCTCAACAAACAATGGCACTCTGGGCCTCTGTTCTTGTTGTTGGTAGTTACTTGATTCTCACGCTTGTTCTTCTTCTTTCCAGTATCGATGCAATCAATTTTGAAGGACATGAATTGTATGGTACTCCGTTCCTGATCGCTTTTGCTGGAGCCTTGTTCTTGTACACCAATCGACGACATGAGGCAAAACGTAATGCTTGGCTCCTCATTGGAACTCTCTTCGTATCAGTGTTGATGGCAATATGGCAACCAGCGGCGTTCGGTATGGATTCGAGTACCGAAATGTCGACGCTTATTGTACGGGGCGTTCTTGCATGGCTCACACTTCCTATTGTGCTTCTCGTCGTCATTCCAATGGTGAAGGAAGTGGTCATTACCCAAGGAATCAATCGCCCTAAAACTCCGGTCTGGAGGCGAATCCCACTTGGGGCGCATATCGTTCATCTTGGCCTCTTGCTGTTGTTAATTGGCCACGTCTATACAACTGTCCTCGTCGACCGAGGGGATGCAAGTCATCGAATTACAATGGTCAAAGATGAAATTGTTCTCGATGGAAATTATGGTTACGAATTCACCGGGTTACGAATGACTTCGGAAGATCTTGAAGTCGGCGACGGCTATGTAGGGATTCAAATCAATGTCTATGAACTGAATGAAGGTGCTGTTGGTGAGAAAATCGGTACAGTTGAACCGGGTATGTTGCGATTTGATGTCACGACGGATAGCGGTTTTGTTCTTCAATCAAAATCACGCTCAGAAATTGATACTTTGACGCATTGGAGTGGAGATTTAGTGTTCATTTTTGACGGAAGTCAAGCGAATGGGTTAATGCAACAAACTGCTCAGAACGGCTCAGATTCAGTTCAACTTGTTCGCGTAACAGTCTATGACCTGCCAGCCTCCCATATGGTTTGGCTCGGCTGGACGATGATGTTGCTGGGAATGGGTGTGGTTGTTCTGGGTGACATTTCCAAAAACGAGCGACTGAATACGATTCAACCCTCTTCAAAGGAAGAAGAGTGAACAACTTCTTCTCCAATGCAATTATCAAGGGGGCGACGGTCGCCGAACTACCCGAAAGGGAGGTTATACTATGGAAGAAGGAACAATTGTCCACGTGGATTATGAACTTTACAACAATGAAACTGGTGATCTCATCGAGACAACCCGTGAAGCAGTCGCCAAAGAACACGAGAATCATCAAGAGGATCGTACCTACGAACCTATGGTCTGTATCGTAGGTGGCGGACAACTTATTCCTGGATTTGAAGCAGCCCTCGGTGAAGCAAAGAAAGGTAAGGAAACTGAAATCGTTATCGCTCCAGTAGATGCTTACGGTGAAAAAGACACTGAACAAATCGAAACCATTAGTATCGATAAGCTCGTTCGAGCAGTTAAAGACCCAAATTCACTCTATCTCGGCGCTCCTGTGACCATCAATGGTCGTCAAGGACAACTCTCCTACCTCGCTGCAGGCCGTGCACGAATTGACTACAACCACCCAATGGCTGGTAAGTCTCTCAAATATTCATTCAATATCGTAGATGTTATTGAAGGAAAAGAAGACAAGGTGACAGCACTTCTCCAAGCAAACACTGGACATTCTGGCTTTGAAGTAAGTTTCTCTGGAGACGACCTTTCAATCGTTTTGCCACAAACCATGCTTTTCGATACCAATGCAGCTATGCTCAAGTTCCGCTTGGTCACTACAATCCGAGATGCGATTGAATGTGGCAAGGTTTCGTTTATCGAAGTCCACGAACCTCGTGGATTCGGTGTTGAAGACGAAGACGACCATGACCATGCAGACCATGATCACGACCATGATGGTCACGACCATGGCCATGACCATGCTGAAGACCTCTCTTCACTTTCCGTTGCTGAACTCAAGGAACGTTGCAAGGCTGCAGGCTTACCAGTTGGTGGCAAGAAAGCAGACTTGGTCGCTCGTCTTTCACAAGAAGAAGAGTGAACTGGTTTTCACTTCAATTGAAGTATTTACCAGCATCCGCCCCCAAAGAATATTGATGAGATGCTCAAGGCAAGAACAGGGATGACCATGTCGAATCTTGAGTACCTTGAGGAACAACTTGCCTCAGAGCACCCTTCTTTGCCTTCCAAAGAGTATTCTACATTCGAAAAAAGCGCATTGTGGATCACCCTCCTAGGGCTCGGTCTTTTTGCTGCTGGATTTGTCTTGGCAAATGATTTGATTTGGACAGATGGCCTCAAGCCAATCGTTTGGGACCCAATTATGAAAGATGCAGGTTCTGCAGGAGATGCAGATTACAATCCAATGAATACAATGCTCTACACCTTCAGCATGCTGGCCAGTGTAGTGGTCTTACAGGCCTTATTCCGTAAAGCAAACTTTCCTGCTGATGACCGTATGCTTGTGGCACTTGTGGCATGGGTTTGTCTGGCACCGGTGTTACGGGTTTTGGAAGATGCTGATTTCTTCAGTTCAGAAATGGATTGGTTGTTTATTTCACCAATTATCCACCTTCATCTTGCTGCTTGGCTTGTTGGAATTGCAGGTCTTTCTCAATACCTTGCATCGCAATGGGATGGAATTGATTCAGACCGTGTCGAGAATAAAATCCGTAAGGCAATGATTCCGATCCTTTCTCTTGCACTGTTTTTCCATTGGGCTTTCTTGTACCAACCCGCATATGTTGCTCACGAAGACATGGGTGCGTTTTGGATTGTAATTGGATTGGTCGCGTCTTTCATGGTTCTGTTTGGTGTGATGATCAAAACTCGAGGTTGGCCAGCAATCACGAGAGGAATGCTCGCTTTTGGTTCCTCTGCAAGTATTCTTGGTCTTGCACATTGGCTTCAATTTCTTTCTACGCCATGGGCTCAAGAAAGTTCACGTCTTTCAGAATCTATTGTACTGTGGCCATTACTGGTAGTCTTTGGAATCCCAAGCCTCGTTTGCTATGTGATGTATCAGCGAGGGAAAGACGACGCTCTTCAACTCAAACTCACCGGATATGAAGCTGGTGTTCTTCCACAGGGGATCAGCGTCAAAGCTTGGGAAAATGCAGGTGAAGAATTACAACACCATCCTGTAGAGATGCTTTCCAGAAATGCCCTTCTCGCAAGTCCAATGGTTTTAGCAATGGTCTTTGGGCAGTTATGTGATGGATTTGCAACCATGGTTGGAATCGATTACTTTGGATACGGTGAAAAGCATGTTGTCAGCAATCAAGTCATCCTGTATGGTGCAGAAATTAATTCGATGCTTGGAATTGAATTAGGCAAAGGTGCTTGGTTATTCGTACTTTTGAAAGCAGTTTTAGTTGGCGCTATTACTTGGATGTTTATTGAAATGAAAGTCGAAAATAGGCAACGACATATCCGTATTCTCGTCGTATTGGCAGTTCTTATTGTAGGATTGGCTCCTGGATTGAGAGACATTGGCCGACTTATGCTCGGAGTTTGAATCTAAAAGTTACGATAATTCCCCTGTAGTAGTGTTAAAGACATCGTCCACCTCCCTCGGTATGAGGGGTGAAGATGGACCGATTACCTACCCGAGTGAATCGCAGCGACCCTGAGTTCGCAGAACACAAGGTGTTCAATCAAACCCTCCTCGATACCTTGCAGGAACGATTGACTGTCGCTTCAAACGGTGGTGGCGGTAAGTATGTCGAACGTCACCGTAGTCGAGACAAACTGCTCGCCCGAGAACGTATTGAACGTATCATCGACCCTGGAACGGCTTTCTTAGAACTTTCACCGCTTGCTGCGTTCGAACTTTACGATGGTCGTGCGCATTCGGCCGGTATTGTTACCGGCGTGGGAATGGTACATGGGCGGGAATGTCTTTTTGTGGCTAATGATGCAACAGTCAAGGGTGGTTCGTATTATCCAATGACGGTGAAGAAGCACATCCGTGCTCAAACCATAGCTCATGAAAACCACTTACCCTGCATCTACCTTGTCGACTCTGGTGGCGCATTCCTTCCAATGCAAGACGAAGTGTTCCCAGATATCGGACATTTTGGACGCATCTTCCGTAACCAAGCCCGTATGTCGGGTGATAAAATACCTCAAATCGCTGCAGTATTGGGTTCTTGTACCGCTGGTGGCGCTTATGTGCCGGCGATGAGTGATGAATCGATTATCGTCAAAGGCAATGGTACGATCTTCCTTGCAGGCCCTCCATTGGTAAAGGCTGCAACTGGAGAGGAAGTCACAGCTGAGGAGTTGGGCGGTGCAGATGTCCACACCTCGCAATCTGGCGTGGCTGACCATTTCGCTGAAGATGAAACTGAAGCATTACGAATGGTTCGAAACATCGTTGAAAACCTCGGCCCTCGAACGCTCGCACCTTCTGCGAGCGCTCCTCCTGAACTTCCTGCTCATGAAATTGATGATTTACTCGGTTTGATTCCGAGTGATAATAGAACGCCGGTGGACATTAAGGAAATCATTGCACGAATCGTTGATGGCTCACGTTTCCATGAATTTAAATCTCGCTATGGCACAACCTTGGTGTGTGGTTTTGCACATATTCATGGGCATAAGGTCGGCATTGTTGCGAATAATGGGATTTTGTTTTCTGAATCCTCTTTGAAAGGCGCTCACTTTGTAGAACTGTGTGGCCAACGTGGCATACCTTTGGTCTTCTTACAGAACATCACTGGATTTATGGTTGGAAAAGCATACGAAGCGGGTGGTATTGCAAAAGACGGTGCTAAACTGGTTACTGCAGTCTCTTGCGTCAATGTGCCAAAATTCACAGTCATCATCGGTGGTTCACATGGCGCAGGGAATTACGGAATGTGTGGCCGTGCTTACGATCCACGGTTCTTATTCATGTGGCCAAACAGTCGGATTTCGGTCATGGGTGGCCCTCAAGCTGCCGATGTATTGGCGACCGTCAAACAAGACCAACGCGCCCGAGAAGGTCTTCCAGCAATGGTGGGCGAGGAACTCGAAAATTTCCGTGCTCCAATCCTTGAGAAATACGAAACTGAAGGTTCACCATATTATTCAACAGCCCGATTATGGGATGATGGTATCATCGATCCGCGTGACACTCGTGACATATTGGGATTATGTTTGGCAACAGCCCGTAACGCCCCCCTTCCTGATGACCGTTTTGGCGTATTTAGAATGTGATGAATTAATCAATTAGAAAATCAAAAATGCAATTGGAGTTTTTAAGATGGTAATGATGGATACACCACCCGCAACGGAACTGGTTGCAATTGAGATTAACGACTCGGGATGCCACATTAAGTTAGACCGGGAAGACAAATTCAATGCATTGAATGTGCAAATGATTACCGAATTATGCACCTTGTTTGATTGGACAGCCCAACGCAGTGTTGGAGTCCAGGGTGAACTTACCGATTCTGCAGGTTCACCGTTCCTTCGAACACTCGTTCTTTCAGGTTCAGGGCGACACTTCTGTGCAGGTGCTGACATCAACATGATGCGTGACGCTGGAGCCAATTCACCTGAAGAAAACCGAATTGACTCTGAGAGACTTGACCGACTCTTCAATGGATTGTGGTCACATCCTTGTTTCACAATTGGGGCGATTCAAGGTGTTGCCTTGGGTGGCGGAGCAGGCCTTGTAGCATGTTTGGACCATGTTATTGCAACCTCAAACGTTAAAATTGCTCTTTCAGAAGGTAAACTTGGAATTCTCCCTGCAGTCATTGGGCCCTATGTCTACAGGCGTCTTGGTTCAGCCTGTTTTCGTAGACTTGCTATGCAAGCCAGTCGAATCGAAGCGGAGGAAGCACTCCGTACTGGATTTATTGAAGCAGTGGTTGAATCAGTCGACGACCTTTCACCTGCAGTTGCTACCTTGATAGAGGAAGTACTCGGCACAGGGCCTCAAGCCGTAACTCTGGCTAAAGAACTGACTCTTCAATTTGATCGATGGAACGGCAGTGATGAAGCATTACGAGAATTTACTTTGGACTTCACCAGCCGTATGCGAGGTTCTAAAGAAGGCCAAGAAGGCCTTTCTTCATTCCTCGACAAGCGTCCTGCTAACTGGAAAAAAGAATGAGGGGACGGAATGGTTAGCAAAGTCTTGGTTGCCAATCGAGGTGAAATTGCTTGCCGGATTTTACGTGCTTGTAAAGAAGCAGGCCTTACCAGTGTTGCGATCTATGCTGCCAATGACGCCAAGTCCCTCTTTGTTGAACTTGCAGACCATGCTGTTCTTCTAGAAGGGGACTCGATTACCGATACGTATCTGAACCAATCTCAAATTTTGGAAATTGCAGCCACATCTGGTGCCGATGCATTGCACCCTGGTTTTGGTTTTCTTTCCGAGCGTGCAGACTTTGCTCGTGCGGTATCCGAAGCAGGAATTCAGTGGATTGGACCAAGTCCGAATGCAATCAAACGAATGGGCGATAAAATGTCGGCTCGAATCACCATGAGAAATGCAGGTGTACCGGTCATTCCCGGTGAAGAAATTGAGACCGAAGATGAAGAAGAAGCTCTTCTTGCCATTGAACAAGCCAGCACTCGTGTTGGTTATCCCTTGCTCTTGAAGGCATCTTCTGGTGGAGGCGGGAAAGGAATGCGTGCTGTTGACCGTCCTGAAGATTTACTTGAGGCAGCCCGAAGCGCACGCAGAGAAGCCTTAGCATCATTTGGTGACGGTCGAGTCTATCTTGAGCGACTACTCACGGGGTCAAAGCATGTTGAAATTCAAATCTTAGCCGATCGCCATGGCCGTACAATCCACCTAGGAGAACGCGAATGCAGTGTCCAACGCCGTCATCAAAAAGTGTTTGAAGAAGCTCCATGTCCAACCATGACTGAAGAAATACGTTCTGCCATGGGTAAAGCTGCGGTTGCTGCTGCTATGGCTGTGAATTATGAAGGTGCGGGTACAGTGGAATTCTTACTTGCGCCGACTGGAGAATTCTTTTTCCTTGAAATGAATACTCGTATTCAAGTTGAACATCCAGTAACTGAAATGATTACTGGCGTGGATATTGTCCGAGAGCAGTTGCGTATCGCAGCAGGTGAGCCAATGTCTTGTGGTGAATTGCATCTTCGTGGACATGCTATCGAGGTCCGGCTATATGCAGAAGATGCGACTAATAATTTCCTACCTGCAATTGGGCCACTCGCAGTATTCCAACCACCTGAAGGGCCAGGGATTCGTTTGGATACTGGCGTTCGACAAGGAGATGAAGTCACTCCGAATTATGACCCGATGCTGGCAAAATTGATTGTTTGGGCCCCTTCACGCGCTGAAGCATTACAACGTATGCGCCGTTCACTTGACGAATTTGTTGTTCTTGGAACGGTGACGAATCTCCGGTTTTTACGAGAACTCTGCGATGTTGTTGATGTCGTCGAAGGAACTACGGATACCACGATGATTGACCGATTGTGGCCTGATGGTTGGACTCCATCGCTGCCTGAAGGATTCGAGGACGGTGCGCTCATGGCTGCTGCAGTTGCTGAAAGTG
>CAJJCQ010000076.1 GCA_905182725.1 uncultured Candidatus Poseidoniales archaeon | reverse complement strand
GTTGAAGTTGAAGCGTTTGTTCGAGCAGAACTGAAAGCAAACAGACCGATCTTCGGATTTGGTCATGCAGTTCTACGCAGTGAAGACCCTCGGGCTACGGTCCAATTCAAATTGGGTTCAGAAATCTGCCCCGATGATGAAAACTTCAAGATCGTCACAACACTTCGAGAAGTCGCCCCACGAGTCTTGGCAGAAAATCCAAAGATAAGTAATCCAAATGCAAATGTTGACATCGCAAGTGGAGCTTTGTTGCATCACGCTGGCTTGACTGACCCTACCTATTACACCACTTTCTTCGGATGGGCACGTGTTGCAGGTATTGGCGCTCAAATCGTCGATGAACGCACTGTGTACCGCAATGGAAAAGGCACACCCATATACCGTCCAAAGTATATTGCTGAAGCACAAACACTTCGCCATATTGAGTGATGATCACTCGAGAACTGGCCGTGAAGTTTTACCTGAACCTCGATGTCCAATGAGGCGAATCGCTTCCCATGGTGGAGATGACGAACTGGAATCTTCAAGGATTTCTGAGGTTGACTTCTCCCACATCCACTTCTTACGCCACATCTCTACCAATTCACTTCGACGTGATTCATCGCATTCAGACCAAGGAATCGTTTCAGTTTGAAGTTCACGTAAAATTTCGTTGTGGTTTTCTTTTGTGGCCTGTTCCAAGGTTTGTTGCTGAATTGCATCTAAAGGTCGCGAACCTGGTTGATTCCAACGCGCATGGCCTGATGGAAGCCAAGTGACTGCGGGGTCAGAACAATCGGTAAGTCCGGTCAGGCCCGCAGCAAGTACATCATGCTCGACATCCAACGAAGTCGGCCATACATAGATCGGAAAACCTCGTTGATTTGCACTTAATCGCGCTGCTTTCGCGCCATGTAACCCACCGGCAAAACCCAGTGGAATGTGACTTATTGGAGGTATGAAATAGTCAATTGCGCATGGAGCCATGGAGGCTCCAGAACGGCGGTGGGATTTGATTAACCGAGTAATTGATGTTGCAAAAAATTGGATACCCCCTCTCATACGTTTCGTGAAGTGAGTTCCAAAAGGTGGGACATATGGCATTAATTCTGCCCATGGTCGTATCGAGCCCGATGATTGAATGGAGGCTTTCATGCCTTTGTGAAAGGAATAATACACGGTGTTCTCGGATGGAATTTCAAACTCTTTCAGTAAAGATTCAGTTTTCTCCATCATCGCCGATACATGTGAAATATGCTGGCGTTTACCAAAAACTCCACCACCATACAAGGCACTTGGATGAGGGCGTTTGAATTCTATACACCCCATTTTACCTTGGTCTCTCCATTCTTTTTGGATACCTGCATCCTCTAACATCGAACGGAAAGAGGGGAATCCAAGTGAAGTTAATTCTTCGAGTGTGTGATTTTCAACCCATGAAATGTCATGAGGAAGTTTGGATTGAGGGACTGATACTTTGGCATCGTGATGAATGATTAATTCCCCGTCTTGAGTCATACGCACATCGAATTCGATGCCATCATTGACTTGAATTCCATACCGGAGACTTTCAACAGTATTCTCGGGTGCCTGTTGCCACATAGACTTCACCAATCCATCCTATGTGGGACTCCCTTCTAAGGACTATCATCAAAATGTGATTCACTCTGGGTTCTGATAGAAGTGGCCTTTCTCCTCGCTCACAATCATAATGCCTTATATCAACTGCCACTGCCCCTTGAATATGGCCCCATACCAAATCATGATGGGGCTCATTCTTCTACTCACTCCGGTAATTTGCTGGTTCTTTACGACCCACGATGTATCGGTACGAACACCGTTCAGGAAATGGTTACAGGTCATTCACGACCAGCGATATTACTTGCATGCAATGGGCTATATTGTGATTATCAAATGGAAATCCATTACTGACAAATTGAATGAACCAATCAAACTCAAGACTGGACATTGGACGGAAACGGTCTACTCAATCGAGGGGGATTTTACCTACCACGTCCAACAATTCTTCCTCAATGACACACTCACTACCTTTTTGAATTTCCATTATTTATTCATTTACTTGTTTTTAATTTATGTCACAACAGTGTACTTTGCCTACACCGGAGATCGTGACATGACCGATAAAGTCACCTTGAATTACTTACTCATTTATGCACTTGCTGTACCCTATTATCTGTTTTTCAATGTTGAAGTGACTTCATCGTGGATTCCAGGAATGGAATCATTGCTTTACCATGAAGGCTGGTACAGTGTATTTTATGCAACCCATGACCCACTCGACAATGCAGTTCCTTCACTCCATGTAGCAATTCCTTTTGGAATTCTTATGTTGAACTACTTACACGTTAGAGAGACGGGTGGAACACTCAAAGAATGGCGACACTACCGATACCACTTGTTTGTCCTGCTCAACACATTACTGTTCATGTTCACCATCTTGTATCTTGGAATTCATTGGTTTGTTGACATTCCATTGGGAATGCTCATTGGAGGAGTTGGAGCACTGTTCATTCATCACCTTCAGCCGCGATTACGTAACGATCATGGAAGTTTCTTCAAAGGGTTTACAACCAAAAAAATACGACAACATCTCCTTGTTGAAGGGATTATCACCTTACTCATGTTGACGACCATTCTTATGGCCGTCCAAGTTCAAACCGAAACGATTGATGAACGCATCTCATTCCAACTTGGACCTGAAGACTCTCGTTTTGAAATCATTCAGAAGTTTGACCCAGGCATGCAAGTTCATTCGAACGTGACGAATCTCGATGCATCGTTAACTATGGAAGTCGTGGTCATCATGGTTGACCTTGCTCCGCCAATTATGGAGAATGGGTCCATTGATTGGGCGATTGCTCGTTCACTTGGTGAAGTGTACACCGTTGAACCCCAAACCACTCTTCAGTTAGTTATTGATTCACCAATGGTATTCCACTACATTATGATGCATAACCCAAGCGATAGTGATTCAGGAGACGTCATACAAGTCCGAGTGTTGAATGATTATCATGAAGATATGATGGGTCAAGCAATATTCCTTTCATTGGCATCGTTATGGATGACTGGCTTTGTCATCAATCGGATTCGCCGATTGAAAAAGTACCATCGTAAGTTCTACGATTCTACACCTTCCCACCTTTGGGAACAAGAATGACATGACCCATGAGTGTGTGTTATGAGGGTCCACCTCGTGCATACATCAATGGCAGAAGGTGAACGATTGGTCAATGCAGTTGATGAACTGCTTGATTCACCGGGTGGGGAAATTCTCGCTTCACTGCAGTTGTATCTTCGAAAAAGATTGAAAATGCTTGCTGTGATTTTTGCTCTGGGCTTCATAGCCACATTTCCACTGACAAAGAATGTCATTGCATGGCTTATCGATCCAACCCGATTACCGGCAGATGTTGAGATAATTGTCACCACACCTGTGGAATTCATCTTGCTTCAAGTTCGGCTTGCCGCACATGTGGGTTTGTTGTGCATGGTGATTGTGTTCTTGTCTGAGGGAAGTTGGCAGGCCAGCAAACATTTAGCAATCCGACAACGTTTGGCTGAATTAAAGATTCAAGCACCTCGTCCAAACAAAACCTTGGTTACAACCTTACTTTTTGCACTTTTACTCTTGGCAGGAGGAATCTATTATGCATGGAATTGGCTCATCCCAATGCTCCTTGAATATTTGACGACGGATGCACAAGCTGCTGGTTTAGCAACAGAATGGAGACTTACAAGTTATATCGGATTCATAGCCAATTTAGCAATTGCATCAGCCATTGGATTTCAAGCTCCACTGGTGACTTTACTGATCTTGAGAATGGAAATTGTAGATCGAGCAACGGTACGCTCGTATCGGAGGCACATTTGGTTTGGTGCTTTTTTACTGGGAGCATTTCTTTCACCTCCCGACCCGCTCTCGCTCTTCTTGGTTGCGATGCCGGTTGTCATCTTGTTTGAGGTTGCTCTCATGATTGATGCAATCTCTCGAACAGAGACTATAACCAAGTCTTGAGAGAAGCTGGCAGAGTCACAGTTGGAACTGCCATACGGCCTGGTGTTTGATTGTACTGGGTCCCATGGAAATCTGAACCGCAGGTCACCGACAAACCTGAATCTTTAGCCGCAGACCAAAGTTCGAACCGGTAAGCGTCACTGTGACTTCGGTGGAAACATTCGATCGCATCAACGTCAGATTGAAGGCAAAAGGCGACTAAAGCATCTGTATCAATGCAGTAGTAGAATGGGTGAGCAAGCGAAGTGATGCCTCCTGCTGCATGAACGGCTGCACAGGCATCAGTAATGCTGGGCTGAGGGCGAGAGATGTGAGCAGGTTTTCCATCGCCAATCCATTTATCAAACGCTTCTTGTCGAGTTTCAATATAACCCAAAGCCATCATTTCATCTGCTAAGTGTGGTCGGCCCACTGAATCACCAGCACGCGCAAGAACAGCATCGAAATCAACTGGCATTCCAAGTTCACCCAATTTTTCAATCATAGTGAGCATACGAGGAATTCGTCCTTCACCTAAAGGAGCCAGCCATGCTTGGAAATTACGGTGTTGATCACTTTGAAATTTCATTGAAGGGAAATAGGCCAATAAATGCCACGAATCGGAAGCCCGTTCCTGGTTTCGGAGTCCAAGAATTGAGGATTCTGCAGGTAACCCAGGCATACACGTGATTTCAACACCCGGAATAAAGACCATACCGTTTGCTTCTGCAGCAGTTTGAGCCGCATCCCATCCAGAGATCGTGTCATGGTCGGTGAGTGACCAATACCGAACATTCGATTCTGACATCATGTACGCCACATCTTCAACGAGATGCTGGCCATCACTGTTTGTGGAATGGCTATGAAGGTCAAACTTCTCAGTCCACATGTGTTGAGCCATGAGGCCAACCTCTATGGAAGTATGGAAATACATCAGAACAAATCGTCGAGATTTGGAAGTGCAGGGGTTTTGGGTTCTTCCACTGTTTGTTGATTGTCAACGGCAAATAAATCATCAAGGTCAGGCATCCCAGGTGCGACTACTTGAGGCGGCTCAATGTCTGCTATCGGTTGCGAAGCACTAGGTAGAGGGACTTGCGCAACGCCGGATGTTTGGAAGTCATGCACTGGCGTTAGCCATGGCAAATCAGGTGTTGAACGAACTTCTGTTTCTCCCGGTAAAGGAATATTCTCAACTTTCATTCTTTCAAAACCATCTTGAGTGGTGCTTGAAGACTTGAACACTTCACGGAATTGTTCAGTGTGAGCATGTGGTGCAGGATTGTTTCGAACTGATTCAGCTCCAATGCTACCCGAATCACCAGTGGATAAGGCTGCAATTGCTGAGTTGATCTCTTCGGGATTTACACTTTCAGTTGGGGCCAATATTGAGGCGACAATTCCTTGTGTATCTGAACTGACGAGAGGTTTTGTCTCAAAACCGAATTGGTCGACTTCTGTGGATGATGAAATGGTTGTGCTTGGCATTGATTCCATTGCCGCAAATTGCTCTTCAACAGTCATGGATTGAATCATTACAATTTCGGTTCGTTCACGGGAAGCCAAAAAGGAAGTGACGAAAAGGAGACCTCCAATGATAACAAGGATGATTTCTTCTGTTCCAAAACCATTTGAAAAGCCAAGTTTGAGAACAAAACTCACGAGGCATAAAATCCAGGTAATCATTCCCAATACGAGGGTCGCCGTAGCGATTCGAGGTGCTTTAGGGTCCATGGTAAATGTACCTAAAAGCCACCAACCTATGAGGGTTGTTAAGCGAGATAAGATTGTTCTGCGGCTCGAACGGTATTCTCCATCAGCATGGCAATTGTCATTGGCCCAACGCCGCCTGGAACTGGAGAAAGCCAAGATGCTTTGTTTGCAACATCGGGATGGACATCACCAGCAAGGCGCCAACCACGTTCTCGACTGCTGTCATCCACTCGATTAATTCCCACATCAACAACGACTGCACCTTCTTTAATCCAATCTGCAGTCACCATTTCTGGCCGTCCAACAGCGGCGATGACAATGTCTGCACTTGCACACAAAGCTGCAGTGTTTTTGGTACGTGAATGGGCAACGGTTACCGTTGAATCAACACCTTTGGCGCCGAGTAAGAGTGATTGTGGCATACCAACAATACGGGAACGGCCGAGAATAACGGCTGTTTTCCCTTCAGTCTCGATACCTGCCCATGATAACATTCGCATGACGCCGCTTGGAGTACACGGTAGCATTCCATCCAAACGCCCTTGAACCAATCGTCCAAGATTCTGAGGATGGAAACCATCGACATCCTTGGCAGGGTCAATTAAATCGGTCAAGGCTTCTTCATTCATGTGATTGGGCAAAGGTGATTGTACAAGGATTCCATGAAGACCAGTTTGCTCATTCAACGAGAGAATCGCTTCACGCACTTGATCTTCTGTCGAATCAGCAGACAATTCAATGTGCGTACTTTGGATACCAAGGCGTTCACATGCTCGAACTTTGGAACCGACATAGACATGACTAGCAGGGTCGTCACCGACTATGACAACAGCCAAATGGGGTTTGATACCCTTTTCCTTACATGCTGCGATTCGGATAAGGAGTTCCTCTTCGACTTCCGCTGCGCAGGCTTTGCCATCTAATCGTTGGGCCACCATGACTTACCCACTGAATCCTTGACTTTGAGGATTCGCTTTACAGAACTCCGCCACCAGCAAGATGTTCCGCTCCTTCTGTTGTAGCGAATAATCGCTCATCATCCTTGAACGATTTGAATTCAATTGCATTCCCTGAAGGGTCGTCGAGAAACATAGTCGCTTGCTCACCGACTTTTCCCGGATATCGGATATGCGGTTTGAGGCGGAATTCGATTCCTCGGTTCTCAAATTCATCTCGAAGTTCATGCCATTGAACGTAATCCATTACCAATCCAAAATGAAACGGTGGTACTTGTTTACCATCGATTCGCCCGTTATCGGTTTGGTCCGGCATAGAGCCTACGAGGTGTGCCACAATTTGGTGGCCATGGAAATTGAAATTGATCGTATGTTCAGTTCGCCGGCCGATAGAACAACCTAAGACATCGACATAGAATGATTCTGTATCTGCTAAATCACGTACTGGAAAGGCAAGATGAAATGGGCGCATAGAAATCCGTCCACTTGGAGGTTTATCGGAGTTCTCGCTAAAGCGAATGACAAGGAGCCTGCGGAGGGACTCGAACCCCCGGCCTTCGGATTACAAATCCGATGCACTACCAGCTATGCTACACAGGCGACGAACTGTCCCACACACTTACCCTTGATGAATGAAACGGATAGAATACAAGGAGATTCTATGATTCAAAGTCTCCGAAAGATGAACGAATCGAAGAGACAAGTCAAAGAACAGTGCCGTATTCGGAGAGGCATGAACCCTAATGCTGGTGATGGATTGCTCAACTCCTATGCACAGACAAAGGTAGGGAATGATACCATTTTTGGATGGTGGGGTCGATATCAAAAAGCCGTCGCTGAAGGTATTGATGCAGTCAATGGAACAATTGGTGCTTTACTCGAAGACGATGGCTCACTCGCCATAAACCAAGTTGTAGATGAAGCAATTCGTGTTGTACCTGCTGTTGAAATCGCCGCTTATGCGCCGTTGAAAGGGCTTCCTGCATTTCTTGATTTAGCTAAAACTCTAGCGCTTGGAGAACATCGAGGACCCCTGGACGAATTGGGAATTTCTATGACGGCTACAGCCACACCGGGCGGCTCTGGCGCACTGCATCTTGCTGCAGCAAATTTCGCCAATAGAGGCGAGAAAGTATTGCTTCGCGACCGACATTGGGGTCCCTTCAAAGGCTTCTTGTCCGGTTGTGACCTTGGAATCGAAACGTACCCACTCTTGCCATCGACACCGAATAGATTGCACCCATTTGTCGACATTGAAGGATTTCGAAATCAACTCGCATCACTTTGTTCATCACAGGATAAAGTGATGATTTGGCTAAACGATCCTGCGCATAATCCGACTGGACTCTCGTTGACTTCAGAAGGGCGTATGGCCTTTTTAGAAGCGGTCATGGAAAGTGCCTCTTCAAACGAGCATGTCGGGCATACCTTGCTGATTGATTCTGCATATCACTTGTATGCAGAGGACCCACATGGATGGGGACAAACAGTACGTGAAACAATTGAAGAAGGCTGGCCTTGGACCGAAAACTTACTGATTACATTCGCTGTTTCCCTCTCCAAATCCCATACCATCTATGGATTGCGTACCGGTGCTTTGGTGAGTATTCACCCTGACGCTGAAGTCATTGAAAAGATTGAAACCGTGATGGGCGTTACCGGTCGACAAACTTGGTCCGCTGCACCAAGAGTCGCACAGTACACCATCAGCGAGATGCATTCATCTGCTGAAGGTGGAGATGCTTGGGGCAAAGAGCGAGACCGATTGAAATCTCTCCTTGTGACCCGAAGAGACCTCTTCAAGGAATGTTGTGAAAAACTCAATGTTCCAATCAATCCAACCCATGATGGTTTCTTTGCTTGGTTAGAACATGATGACCCTGAAACAGTTGCTGAAAAATGTGCTGAACAGAATGTCTTCCTCGTCCCTCTTACAGGTGGCATTCGTATCGGATTATGTGCTGTTCCTTTAGGGCATATTCCTCGTGTTGCCGAGGCTTTGGCTCAAGCACTTAAGTGAGGAATTATTATGCGAAACGTTCGTGAAAACTTTCTCATTGCGAGTATGATCTGTATACCTACTGGCGCATTCTTTAGCGTCG
>CAJJCQ010000075.1 GCA_905182725.1 uncultured Candidatus Poseidoniales archaeon | reverse complement strand
TGACCTTTCTGGAATCGACACGACCTCTGCTAACAAGCCAACACTCAACTATGCTCTGAACAACGGTTCATTCTCGAGCGTTACAACAACAAGCATTGGAACATGCGCCGCATCTGCGTCATCATGCCGATTTAGTGCAACAATCCCTACAATTTCTGCAGGAGATTACGTTGAATACTATTGGAAGTTCCAAGATCTTAATTCAGGAAGCAATGGTGCAAACGTTGGATACGATCCAGTCCTAACAGGAACGCAAACAACACCAACACCATACTTCTTCGCAGTCGAAGATATTGAAGACGCAGGCGATGACAAAATGTTGAAAGTACTAACAACTGATGTTTCCGCAGGCGGCTACGGTCAAATGGCAAACACAAACATCGATCGCCAATTCACCCATTTTGACGGAAGCGACGAATTCTACTTCGAATTCGATGTTTCTGACTGTGGAACTGGTAGTGCTGCATGCTGGTACACAGCAGGCGGAAACTATGCATACCAATACGACAACTGGGCATCCCAACACACAACTATCGCTCCAGCAGGGTCTTACGGAATGTCAACTTCTTCAACCCAACGCTCAAACATTGACTTGTTACACACTCGAAATGAGGGTTACCTTTCAGTCCATGCTAAGAACGGTCCAGGAATGAATTTGCTTTTCCACTTTAACAGTGGAGAGAACGCATTCGCTATGGTCGGTATTGGAAGTTCACCTTCCATCGACACAAAGCTATCTGCAGGAACATCTGCTGCTTCATCAAACGGATACGGCTACACTGATTCATTCAAGATTAATCTTGAATCTGACAGTGCAGCAACCGCAAGTGGAGCTGAAACATACGGCGGTAACATGGGTCTCTTTGCATTCGGTAACGCTACTGGCGGTGCTGGAACAAATGCTAACCGACTTTGTGTCACCTCAAACGGTTTCACTTACTTCATGCGCAGTCCAGCATCTTACCGTGATGCTTGCCGACCTTACTACCTCTATGGTGGCTCATCATCTGGTGCTCCAACATATGCTTGGTCTGGTTGGGTTCTCGGTATGGGATACTACGGATCAATGGCTGGTTCAGGAGATGTCACCTACAAGATTGGAGGCGTCAAACCATTACCTGACACCTTCGCTCCTACAGTCGACCACTCCGGACTTGCAGATTCGCACAGCAAATCTCGAACAGTCTCTGCAATCATGTCTGATGCAGGAGACCCACCGAGTGGACTCAATGTCAGCACAACTGCTGGTGTCGGACCAACAATGGTTTACCGCGTCACACCAGACGCCGGTACCGCTGGTTCATGGACATCGAGCGTTATGTCGCCTGGTACTGGAACAACACGCGCTCAATGTGTTCTTGCAGCATGTACTTGGTCTGCCGATATCGAAGACCTTGACCGTGGAGACTCTGTCGAATACTACATCACCTCTCAAGACGTTTCAACTGTAGTTGCTGGAATAAACTCTGTAACAACTGCAACTGAATCTTTCACAGTTGGCGACCCGAACAAGATGTTCATCGTCGAATGGAGAGACATGCAATACTCAAACAGTGCCGACCGATGTACTTACCAAGCTGTCTTCTATGACGTTACAAATGAAATCGAATTCAAGTACGATGATGCTTGTTCAAACTCATATGACGCTGGCACTGTCGGTTTCATGGACCAAACCCGAACAAAGGGTCAAACCATCCGACATTCAACCAGCACACAATACATCACTGGCACAAACCCTCACACCAACAATTACCGTATCTCAACAGACAGCGGTGATGGATCTTGGGAAGCCTTTGACCGTGGAATGACTGGTCTCGTGAATGCAGAAGCATCTGATATCATGGGTTCATCTGGTGGTACTCCAACAGGATACTACTGTGCATCCGGATATTACTGGAACACTTGGAGCTCCAAGTGTGCTGATAACATCGCAATGCCTGATGGTTTCAACTTTACCTACTTTGGTACTGACTACAACCATACTGACTCGAATGACCGTGTCCATCTTGGTCGTCACGGTAACATGAACTTTATCAGCAACGGAGCCACATCCGTCGTGCGCAGTATGACCACTTGGTATGGAAACATGCCACAGTTGCCATACTCATCGAGCAGCTATGCTCGTGCAGGATTGATTGCACCTTACTGGTCTTACTACGGAACCTACTACTGCTACCAAAACTCTGGTGCTGATTGCGGTGTATACTACCGAACCATGCCATTCGAAGGCAAGGGTACTGATGTAACATCTGACATTACTCAAGACACTACTTGGGATTTGGCAGACAGCCCAGTCCGTATCAATCCAACCAGCGACTATCTTTCGATATCCGCTGACTTGACCATTGAAGCAGGAACAATCATTCAAGTCGCAGCAGGCAAGGGAATTTCCTTTGACGGCGCATGTGACCAAATGACCATCAACGGAAACAATTCAGCTCACGTTCTTTTCGAATCGCTTGATGCTGAATGGATCGGAATGGCATTCACAGACTCCTGTTCAACAGGAACTGATGATCGTCACGTCTTCTCTTACGTTGATTTCAAGAATACCTCTGATGCCGCAATTGCTGCAGGTTCTCGCCACGGCGCTTCACCAAGCAGCAGCGGTAACGTTGGTAACTTCACCATGGATCATGTAACCTTCACCGACGTCGGTTCCGCTTTCGCTCACGGAAGCGGTCAAGGCACTGTTGTGTCCATGACTGAATTCAGTGTTGATGGAGCAGATGACTCATGTTTCGACTTTGCAGAAAACTCCGTCGTTTCACTGACGGAAGGTGACTTGAAGAACTGTAATACTGACGGTGGCTCCGGAAACGGTGCAATCGTGAACGTTGCAGGTTCCACAACAGGTTCACTCTTCTTGGAAAACACAACCATTCAGAATTCGTATGTCAACTTGATTGATGTCGACTTCGAAATGGTTACTATTTCTAACGTTACTACTACAGCAACTTCGGCACAAACTGGAGTAGCACTCGATTCCGCTGGTGGTGCAGGTGCTGAAATTGTATTGTACAACTTCGACGCTGACGACTATGCATCGGTTTCAATCGATGCTATGCAATCAGTAATGATGACGTCTGTTGACTTTGGATCCGCTTCGATGAATCTTTTCCCTGCTGGAATTTCAACTTCCTCAGCGACTGGTGCATCCGGTGACAACGCAATCTTTGAAGACGTAACTGCTGGAAACATGATGATGCGCAACCTCCAACCTGGAACATTCAAGGATATGTCCGTTGGAGATTTGACCATTACAGGTGACCCAGCAACTTCAACTGTTGTAGAAATGGACAACCTTGACGCAGGAGATGTGACCATCTCAGGCTGTGGTTGGAATGTTATTGCTACGAGTATGACTGCAGAACGCCTTTCTTCGAATGGATGTTCCGCTGCTGCAAATACACTTGTTGTATCTGACTCAACTCTTACGCACACATCGACTACTGAATCTGTCATCTATGCACGATACTCTGATGTCACGCTTGGTGAAAGTGCAGTAACCTCTACTACTGTAGGGACAACAACCGGTATCTACCTCGCTCAAGCAGACACAAACTCGGACATCCGACTTGTAGCTGTTACTCAAGGTGGTAGTGATTGTGCTGATGCAGCAGGTTCTACTGGAAGCTGTGACGTTGACGTCGCTTCCTCCTCATCCGAGGTTTGGTTTGGTGGACTGGCAACAGTCCGTACCTACCGAATGGCTTTGTTAAGTGGAGTTCCAACTCAAATCTTCAAGTCTGGCCACACAGTCACCGCAGCGGTGATTGACAGTTCCAGCTCTGAATTGTTTGAAGTTGGAAGTCACATCACTGACACCACAGGTTCAAGCAGTGTTTGGGTTATTACAGGCGATGAGTCTGGAAACACCTACGTGGACCACAATCTACGTGCGTTTGGTCCAGCAGGACAAAACGAAACAATGTCGACTGATTCTTGGTATCCTGCCTCTGGTGGATTCACCATTGGTAGCAGTATTGACCTCTTGCTCGAACCAGCTCCGGTTGATTTCGATCAAGCAGCAATGGACTGTGCTTGGATGGACGCTTATGTTGATCCAAGTAACGGTGCTGGCCTTCCAACAAATGGAACCACAGCATCCGGCCACACAATCTTTGAGTTCGATGGAACACCAATGACGCTCTCTGCTGATTTGACCCTCGATGGTTGCCAAATGATTTTGAAGGGTTCATCCCTCAAGGTTAAGAGTACAGCAACCAGTAGTCCAGTTCTCACATTGACAAACGGCGGTATCTTGACTGTAACTGTTTCACCAGATACTGGTGCAATTGGCGCAGTTCGAGCAATCTCCAGTTCATATGGTCTTCATTTGGATATCGTGAGTGGTTCCCTCATCCTTGATGGTGGAATTCTTCGTGATGTGGCTCAAGATTCAACCACTGGTGCTGCTCTTATGATCGGCGAAGGTGCAACCTTGGTTATGATGGACGGTGCAACAGTCTACGGTTCTTCAACAAGTAGCGATACCATGGCAACTGTGAAGGTTGATGGCGGAACAGTCAACATCGCAGATTCCTCCATTATTAACAATGGACAAACAGGAACTGCTCTTTGGGTAGAAGCTGCTGGTGGTTCAATTGATAACATTGTTGTCAAGAACGCTGCAGTTGGTATTCAAGCCTTCAACGGTGCACCTCAAGTTGATGGATTCACTTTAACCGACAACGTTGTTGGTGTGGATGTCTACGGTGGTATGTCACTACCTACCATTTATCGAAGTACACTTTTGAGTGGTCAAAGTACAGGATGGACAACCTACAAGATTGACTTGTCTACTTACCTGGCGAATGATTACCTCCAAGTTGGATGGAACAGTATCTACGGTGGCGGAAACGCACACCCGACCTACAACTATGCAACAAGCAAGTACTACATGATTACTGACCGATACAACATTGAATTGGAAGATAACAATGGAAACGCCTGGAACATTACCAGTGCTGACCAATTGGGATACTATCCATACAATGCTCAAGACCCAGCATCTGGTGATGGTTCACACGCAACCTACACAGAAGGTGCTGCTGGTGGAGCTCCAACTTGGGATTGTAATGAATATGGTTACAGCTATGGACCAAACTATCCTTCAACCAATGAAGGATACTTCTACTATATCTGGCAAGCATTGACAGGAACAAACCCTGGTTATCCTGCTTACTACCAAGCACCGGATCAATTCGGCTTTGATTGGGAAAACATCGACGGTGTTAGCCCAACTGGTTCCTACGCTTACTACCCTTACCACTACTGGGGTTACTACTACACCTCATACCACGGTGGACAAGGTGCATTCAAGCCTCCACAAGGATACTCCGGTTCCTACAACGTTTGTCTTGACTATGCTTACTCATACTACATGAGTGCAGGCCAAGGTGCCCGTTTGACCATGCCTATGATTGACATCTCTGCAAGCAACCTTTCGAAGGCTTCCTTGTACATCGATGTCCTTCACAACCGTGCTGATAACTTCCAAGACCGCTTGGAGTTCGTTGCTCGTTCAAGTAACAGTGTATCTGCTCTTGTCGATGGAACTTACGTCCGTGAATCTGGAACTCCGCTCTTCAAGGACGGAATAATCACTGGTGCTGACACTGGTGTCTCTGTTGGCGGCGCATTTGCTGCTGCTCACTTCCAAGACATCACTGTAACGAACCCGACAGATTCCGGTATGGAAATCACTGGTCAAACAGCTTCCACACTCGATGGATTTGACGTGACTGGTGGAGACTACGGTGTCCTTGTTGGTAACTCAGCATCAGGTTCCATGGATCTTAACAATCTAACACTTGATGGTCAAGGCACTGCAGGTGTTTATTATGCCAAAGATATCACAGGTACTCTCTCAGGTGCCGTGGTTAACAGCGCAGGTGCAGCATTCAAATACGGTCCAAACACCGATGCTGATGTTGCTTTCAACAGCGTTTCGATTGCCTCGAACGCTATTGGAATTGAAACCTCAGGTACTGGCGATATCAGTATGACTGATGTCACAATGGCGAACACAAAGGATGTCGTTATCAAGAGTGCAGCAAATGTTGAATTTGTTGAAGGAACAGTTAGTACCTCCTCTGTTGAAGTCACTGGTGCTGGTAAGTTTACTCGCATGCGTCAACTCGATGTT
>CAJJCQ010000074.1 GCA_905182725.1 uncultured Candidatus Poseidoniales archaeon | reverse complement strand
AATCACGCTGACCGATGAAACTGGCAAAGAACAAATTTCATTCATCACCCTCACCATTGGTCAATCTGATCCTGTGGCTGTATTACTTCAACCTCAAAACTTGATCTCTATTACACCGGGCGAATCGATCATCTTGGAAGAACAATCCTCCGATGCTGATGGAGATATGCAAAAGCGCGAATGGCGCCGATGGTTGGTGACCGGAAATTACGAAGTCATCTCAACGCTGAGCAGTGATTCAATTCAACTACCACCGGGGCAATATCATCTCTCATTATATGTTGAAGATAGTCGAGGGGCGTACGATGAAGTCCATACCAATGTCACTGTCCAATCCAGTTTGCCGAAACTTTCCAATCTCACCTTCATGCCCGACACACTCATCGCACAACAGAAGAACACCTTCACCGTTCGAGTTCAAATGAGTGACCCCGATGGTTCAACGGAAAGTGTCCGAGCAACGGTCGTTTTCAATGTTCAAAATTGGGCGTTTAATCTCACGGATGAAGACGGCGATGGCTACTGGGAAGGAGAAGTCGAAATGAACCCTGAAGCAGCAGGACGACCGAACATGAAGATCATTGCGACTGATGGAACGGGAGATAATGCCATGGTCGACATTCTCAGTATTACGCTCTATGTCGAAGAATCCGAAGGTGATAGTCGAGTCATGATGTTTGTTCTTGCAGGTGCTGCATTTGTGAGCATCCTCGTGCTTATTGCCATGGTTGCATTACGACGACAAAGAAAGGCTGAACTTGCCATGATCGATACATGGGATTCTTTCGGCGGATTCTCTTCGAAACCATCAACTGAAAAGACATTGGTCAACCTTGAAGGTGGCGTTGTCGATGGTGCAGAAGAAGTACTTGCTGAAGATGAAATCCTTGAAAAACCAGAGAGCATAATTGTAGAAGATACACCAACTGAGTCAAAACCCGTCACGGGTGTAGATTTAGATTGGGATAATGTTTGAGAAGAACTACCGCACAACTTCTTTAATCTAAAGGAAATGTCATTCAGTATGGACACCTCATTCTTCCGAGTCAGTCAAGAAGGTGCTTTCTCTTTAGCAGATGCATCTACAGATGCTCCTGCTGACTTTGATAAAGAAGCAGCTAAAAAAGTTGTAAAAAAGCACACGAAACGAATTCGAACTCTTCAAGAACAGATGTGGGCGGAACAAAAGCAACGTTTTCTTGTCGTTTTACAAGCGATTGATACCGGGGGAAAAGACGGAACTATTCGGGCAGTTTTTGGAAGAACAAACCCTCAGGGTTTCAAAGTACAACCCTTCAAACGGCCAACAGAGCACGAATTATCTCATGATTATTTGTGGCGAGTCCACCCACATGTTCCTGCGGATGGTGAAATTGTCGTCTTTAATCGCAGTCATTATGAAGATATTTTGGTGGTCAAAGTACATGGTTATGCTCCCGATGAGTTGATTGAGAAGCGTTATCAACACATTCGAAACTTTGAGCAAATGCTGTCAGATGAAGGGACAACCATCATCAAAATATTTCTCCACATCACGAAAGACGAGCAAAAAAGACGTCTCGAAGATCGTTTAAACCAACCAGAAAAGAATTGGAAATTTGAGATGAGTGACCTTAAGGAACGGGCTTACTGGGAACAATACCAAGAAGCATTTGAAAAGATGATTCAGCGAACTTCGACCGAATCAGCACCGTGGTACGTCATTCCTGCGAATAATAAAAAATATCGGAACCAAGTCATTTCTTCAATCATCGTCGAAACAATGGAGAATTTCAATATGGAATGGCCGAAACCTGCTGAAGGTCTCGAAGATATCATCATTGAATGATTCAATCACTTCTTCTTTTGTTCGGGTAAATCCTTGTTTGTTGAATCCGGGTTTGAATCACGACCGCCCCAAGGAGTGAGGGTTCGATGCCATCCAATCCGTCGGGCAAAGAGGAATTTGAAGTTCTTCCAGCCGTCGCCCCAGGTATGGATTTCTGCTTCACCAACACGAGGACGGTATGGGACAGAGATTTCAACAGCCTTGTCCTTTCCAAGAACTCGGCGAGCAAGGATTTTCATTTCTTCTGAGAGAGGCATTCCATCATTGGTTGGGCGCATAGCATCATTATTGAAAATAGATTTACGGAATACCCACATTCCTGATTGAGAATCTTTGATGCCATAGCCAAACAAAAGTCGAGCAGTGAACGAAAGCGCCCAGTTTCCAAATCCATGGATTCCTGACATTGAGCCGTCTTCTGCCAATGAAAGGCGGTCGCATGTGATGAAATCAAGGTCATCATCAAGGAGACGCTTGACCAAGGTCGGGACTAATTCAGCAGGATACGTGCAATCAGCATCCATGGTGACGATGATATCGTTCTTTGCGACATCGAAACCAGTTCTATATGCACGGCCGTAACCTTTTCTGTCTTCAAGATGAACTCGAATTTTCTTTTCTAACGCAATTTCACGCGTTCGATCGGAAGAATTACCGTCAACAATCATAATTTCAAGGTTTTTACACCAGCCACGCGGAATCGCATCGATTGTAGGTCCAAGTGCTTCTTCCTCATTTCGAGTCGGAAGAATTACTGTAACCGTTACAGGGAGTTTATCGCCCATGAGGCTCCCACCTTGCACACCTCCTTGAAGGCATTGGGTTCAAAAGTTGATTTTTTTGAAGTTGTTGGAGGTGACATTGAAACCACAACGGCCCGTCCCACACACATGCACATTGCCATGGTCTCTGGTGAATACCCACCTCGTTGGGGTGGCATCGGTTCTGTGGTTTACCATTTAGCAGGCCATTTAGCGTCACGTGGGCATGATGTAAGTATCATTACTCGAACCCATAAAGGCCGCGCTCCTGCTCAACAAGGTGTTTCAGTGATTGAAGTTCCTTGGCTCAAAGCACCGATGGCGTTTACCCGTTCTTACGGGAAGAACGCATTGAAGGCTCTCCAAATTCTTCACAAACGAGAGCCAATTGACATCGTTCACACCCTTTTGCCCTTGGTGAGTTGGACAAAAAAAGAATACCGGATGGTGGAAGAAACCATTGCACCAGTTTTGTCAGCTCTCAATGGTAGTTGGATTGGAGAACGTGAAGGTATGCGCCTTGCAGCCAAACATCGAGAATCGGCGACATGGAAAAACCCCAATGATTTAGCGATTCTCACTACTGCAAAATGGTATGCGAAATATGAACAAGCTGGCATTACTGAATCATCGGTATGTGTTGCGATTAGCGACTCGACCAAACAGGAATTCCAACGTTGGTACTCTCCTCCTGAGCAATGGAAGTGTGAAACGATTTTGTATGGAGTTGACCATCTGGTGTTCCGACCTATGAATCATGATGACGAAGATGAACAATTAGAGCATGAAGCCCTTCGTAAAAAATACGATGCAGCAGATGAAGATGCTTTGTGTGGCCACCCGTCTAAAGAAACGCCTCTCTTACTTGCAGTTGGCCGCCTGGTCGCTCGGAAGGGTCATCGTACCCTCCTACGTGCTATGCCTGAAATCCTTCAACGCTTCCCTGGCGCACGATTATGCATCATTGGAAGAGGGCATATGGCTAAGACATTACTTCGTCAAGCAAAGAAACTTGGTGTTGGCCATGCTGTTTTCATCCGCCCAGGGATGTCTTTTGAAGACTTGGCACAGCACTTCCGAAGTGCAGATTTGGTCGTCTATCCTTCATACTATGAGGGACAAGGTCTCATTCCATTGGAAGCATTAGCAAGTGGTACGCCGGTCGTAACTGTCGACCAACCTCCGCTTACAGAAATGATCGATTCAACCGTCGGTGAACTCTTTGAAACTGGAAACCCTACTGATTTAGCCAACGCCGTATGCCGTTCTCTTGAAGACCCAGAAGGTCG
>CAJJCQ010000073.1 GCA_905182725.1 uncultured Candidatus Poseidoniales archaeon | reverse complement strand
GCTATGGCTCCAGCTCGAACCCGTAGCATACTGTTACTCAACGATGCACTTGAACATGGCTGGTTAGTACGTCCAGACCAAACAATTCGTGTATTGGATGCATTATGTGCCACTGGTGTTCGGATACGCCGTTGGCGAAATGAGATCCCAGCACATACTCAGCAACGCTTGAGAATCACGGCCAATGATTTAGACCAGTTTGCGTTAGACTGGGCTAATATTTCACATTTAACTCACCCACCAAAACAAAGCATCGAGCACGAACCTGAAGAAGACCGGTACGGGAAGAATTCAGACCAACATTTTGTCAATGGGTTGGACTTTAGAAACATTGATGCTCGAATTGCAATGATGGAAAACGGATATCAATGGATTGACCTCGACCCTTTCGGCTCACCAGTTCAATTTCTTGACGCTGCCCTCCAAGGGTTGTCCAGAACTGGCGTTTTGGAAATCACAGCAACAGATACTGCAGCCCTCACCGGTTCATCTGCATCCAGTCAAGCCAGAAGGTATGGAGCCAAAGGAATCGTTGATGTCTATGCGCATGACGACGCTGTACGCCTGCTTCTTGCAACCGTTGCTACCAGCGCTGCTCGCTTGGATAAATCCATTACGCCGTTGATGGCTTTATTTGACGGACATCATGTTCGGATTTCTTGTTTAGTCAAAACGAGTCGTGAAAAGGCAAGTAAAATTGGTGACATGATCGGATGGAGAGTTCGAGAAGAGGATGTACCGTACAGATTTGTTCGACATCCAACTCCAGAACAAGTCAAACGTGCAAGTGGCCCGTTATGGGTTGGCCCACTCTGGGACAAAGATGTTGCAAGTCGTATGACTGAAGAAAAAGTGCTTGAATTGTGCCAAGCTTCACCTGAAGAAATTGAAGGAATGAAAACGGCAGGGCTTGAATGGAGTGCTGATGATGTTGAATACTCGACACGTGAACTAAGGAGGAGTGTACGATATATTTCTGAAGCGGCTGACCTCATGAGTCGTGAGCATTTACTGTTGAATCTGGATTCATTGCCGCGTTGGGCAGGTATAGGTGGAGCCCCTAAACTTGAGAAATTAATTGCAAGTATTCTCGAAGAAGGTTACTGTGCTGCTCGATTGCCAGATTTGGAACCGTTACTGGTTACAGATGCTCCGTTTGAGATCGTATTACAGCATGTGCGCAAGAATTCGCCTTTAACCGAATGAAGGGTCAATATCTTGGTCTGCTGTAAAGGTTTGAGTTTCAGGCCCTGGTAAGAGGGTTTGTGAATTTTCAATGACTTCTCGGACGCTGTCTTCGATGTCTTGAGCGTTTTCGAGTAACTCGCTGAGAGGGATTTCAATACCGGTCAATTCAGCAACGGCTTCAACTGCTAAAGCAGCGGCTCGCGCATCTGGATACATTGGGCTGGCCTCTGCCAGTAAGGCGGTAACATCAATTCCAAGACGGTCGCCCTCTCCGAGAAGGAAACCGGTAATGCCTGCAACAATACCTTGCTGAATTGGTTCGATACCAGCACGATGAAGGCGATCTCGTGCAAGTTGAGATGAGCCAACACCAAACAAATCGCCAGAGGAGGCTTCTTTACTCGATTGAACCAATCCATCGATAATGATGAGTCGGTCAAAACCGCCACGTGTGAACCATTCCAATACTGTAGAAGCAAACATGATGTCTTGTTCATCTTTGAATTGTATTTCTGAAGTGAATACGCCAATTCCATCGCCTTGATAGACGCGGACTGGATGTTTTGGTACTTCGTTATGAATCAAGGCAACGGCTGGAAACGTTGCATTCAGCACAGTGCCAAGTTGCTTGAGTTTGAGTGTTTGAATGATGTGAGATGCAGCAATGACGCCAACCATGCCTGCAGTAGTAAATCCAGCAACAGCAACTCCACCCGTTGTTCGGGGGTCTGCACCGTCTTGGAGGACGAGTGAGTATCCTTTGAATTCGTGCTCCATATAATGCCCCCTTGATTGAGCGTGATGCCTGTCAATGAAAAGTCATGCGGTAGGGTTAATCTTCCCAGACTGCCCAATCTTCCCAACCGTCTTCACGGTACCACCAAACGCCTTCTTCGTCTTCCCACCATTCAGTTCCTTCTTCGTCGACTGTTATTCCATCGCCTTCTGGCGCTGATTCTTCTTCAACTTCTTCTTCGACTTCTTCAATCTCTTCTTCATGGGTGTCAAATTCTTCAATTGCGCCGCGCCCATCAACTTCATCAAATAATGAAGAGCGGCGTTCTTTAGGAGGTTCATTTCTCATCATCTCGCCATCTTCGGCATTGATTTCGTCCAAACTATTGCTTGGTTTGGAGATTGAGTTTGGGTTACTGTCGTCTTCGACATCGGCATTGTCGTCAAGTTCTTCGTACCAATCGTCTTCATCTGTTCGGGTTCGAAGTAAGACAAAGGCGGCACCTAAGCCGCCAAGAACCAGTACGGCAATGATTCCACCGATCAGTGCGCCAGAACCACCCTTGGTTTCTGTAGGGTCGGTGTCAATTGGCTCATCCACTTCCAGTTGGGCTGCAAGCGTCCATTGGATTTCACCCTCGGTTGTGGAGGAAGGCGTCGTCATTGCAGAGCAGCGGTCTGTGCCGTCATCCATGCAAGTGAGTGTGAACACATAACCGACTCCTTGTAGACCTGGGAACAATCCATCGGATGGGCCGTTTCGTATTGGGGTAAACGTGATCTCGAGCGTTTCATTGACGCTCATTGTAAGGATTGGTCCCGGCCCGGTCAAAGAAGGGTGCTCAAAAGAAAGTGGCGGAGGTGTAGCCGGAATGACTGCCCAGCTAAAGCCAATTTGAACCTCAAAGGGATTTGGGTTGGTTAGCGTACATGTAATCGGGGCATCAGTCGAGTTCTCTTCCCAAGCATAGGTAACAGCTTCACAAGAAACGGTGCCTGCAAGCGTCACATCAGGAAACGCTGGCTGATTGGTTTCGTTACCCGTTTCATTACCAGTTTCATTACCCGTACCATCACTCAAAGGATTGTGGAAAGTAAAACTAAAAGTCGCTGGAGTTGCTGAAAACCATGGTTGATTGGCCGAAGGCGAAAAGGTCAGTTCATCGCCAGATGAAGCGTTTCCATCAAGTGTGATTTTACCGCCTTTGACTTCGACTGTTCCTGTATCAGTAATCCCACCTGTTGCATTCGATAATTGCCAGTCATAGGCGATGTTAGCAAGACGTACATTCTGCGCCGGCAGTTCAGGAGTGACTGAGGCAACAATGGAAAAGTTATCGTTCTCATCGAGTTCAATTGATTCCAAAGAGTGAGACACTGTTGCGCGTAAAATTCCAAGCCCATTCAAAGTCGCTGTACTCGTATCTGCTGGCTGGATTGTAGGGGTTCCGGATGTTCCGTCGTATTCAACAAAGAATGACACTGTGCCAACAAATTCGGAAAGGGATGCAGTTAAATCTGTCAAATCATTGACTTGAACAGCATACCATATTCCATTTTCATCAGTGATTCCGGAGAGGGAGAGGTTATCAAAATCTTGGCCAATAATGTGGAGGGTTAAATCTTGAGAAGGAATTCCTTCACCCTCGCTTGAAAGAGTAATATTCAGATGGAGGGAATCCAATGCACTTAATTCAAACCAACTTGTGTTCGAAAAGCCACTTGAAGACATTTCAAATGTGAGTTCAGTTGAACGAAGAGAGTTATTTTGCGGTTGAATTGGTCCGAAGGATGAGAAGTTATTTGTAAAATTACCATAGGAATCGTATGCCACCACTGCGACCCAGTAATTGGTTCGTTCAATCAAGGCGCTTCCATTTCCATCCACAGTGGTATTCGTTGTGATCTGATTGCTGAAGGGTGTAAAAGTCAAAACAGAAGTCAACGATTGAAGCGAAGTTATTGCCTCGGTTTCAATGAAAATTTTGTACTCGGATACCAAGTCCAGTGAAGCATCCCAAGCCACATCAAGCGAACCACCTGTGTCATTGGGTGTGTCGGTGACAACGAGGCCTTGAATTGGCATCGGAGGAGCCGGGAACGGTATGGTGACAGAGAGGCGTGAAGAAAGATTACTCGTGACTCCATAGGAATGCAACGAACGAACAGCATAATCGTAAGATTGGCCAGGAGAAATATCTGAATCAGAAGTCGAATTCAGATTTAAGACAAAAGTAGGGTTGTTGAGGTCGAATATATCACCCGCATTCACTTTGAAAATTTCGAATCCGAGGAGGTCTGTTCCGAAATCAATCTCATCTTGCCATGAAAATAAAACGAATTCCGAAGAAAGAATGTTGACGGTCAATACTGGGTCGGGTGGTAAAGCCAAATTCGGGGCACCAGGGACATAGTCAGCATTGAGTCCTGTAGCAGATAAGGTCCCGTTCTTCGTTGACAAGAAAGGCAAGGGGATGCTGATTGTACCGGTTCCAGCTGTTTGAAGTTGATTGATAATATTGGTAAGATTGCCCACTGCAGCGGGGTTGTTTTCAACAATAAAATCAATATCATATCCAAGATCCATATTTGAGATGTTGAAGGAACCAGTTCCGGAATTGGTGAAATCGTAGGAAAGTAGATTCATTTTGATATCGTAATCATGGAGAGTGTAAATTTGAGAGGCGGTCAATGGAGTAAGAAGAGTGGTTATTTTTCCAAGAGGGTCTTCGAATTCCAGTGGAGGCGTGCCATTTTGTCCATCCCCTGCGTACCCGGATGCGAATAAATCATTCTGGCCATCTTGGTCGATATCCATGCCGATTGAATTCCATGAACCAATAAATAAGCCGAACAGGTTTCCTTCTCCTGCAGAAACAATGTGTTCTGATAGGCCATCAGCATCCATGTCGATATATTTGGAGTCTGTAGGGCATGACCATGGTTCGAGAATTGTTTGGGTTGATGTAATTGAAGTCGTTGTAATATTGTAGAGCGTGATGTTTCCCTCCACAGTTTGAGAATTCCCATCACCTGATGTGAGTTGAGGGACAAGGAGAGAAACCGTGCCATCGCCGTCATGGTCTGCGATTGTAGCATTGGTTAAAATCAAAGAGGAAACGACGTTGGTTGTCGTCCAAGTTGTCCCAGTATTTTCAGCGAGAACATAGCCTTGCATTGTTGATGAAAGAAAATCAATGTCCCCATCTTGATCGATATCGGCTCCGATGATTTCAGATTCCATTCCATCGAAGGTGTCTGCTTCGACTGCTAATCCATTGGTTGCCCATCTGACATGGCTTGTATGACTGGTGCTATCAGAGACCAATGCTGAAAACTCTCCCTGTGAACCGTTGAAGTATCCCGCATAGAGAGTTGTAAGTTGGGCGGGCACAATTGTGCCGTTACCGTAAACTGTCAGAGTGGTATTGTCATCGAAATTGGTGTTTTTATCACTGTATGTGCGTAATGATACAATTCCGCCTTCATGAATTGAGAGAATGTCGGCGTATCCATCGCCATTGATATCGCCTGCACTGGCTGAGATCAAATCAGCAGAGAGTGGAATCGAAAGAGCCGCACCCAGTGCCCCATTGACTGGATTCGTTTGGTGGAAACAAACCCGGTTATCATCGGGAGCGATTGAAAGTACATCACTAAAATTATCACCGTTCACATCGGCAAGCACGATATCTCCTCCAGCGCCGCATGTAGCGACCCAAGAAGAAAGTGTAATTCCAGTGGATGAGTTCCAATCAAGAGTGGCAAGAGCTGGACCAGAGACACCTTGGAGATTGACAGAGGCTTTGACAACTATTTCGTCTCGAGTGTCGTTGTCAAGGTCTCCCGTTTCATAGGCCGAGATGTTATTGATTGGGATCAGTCCAGCAGCCACATCAGAAGTATAGGTCACGTTCATTGTTCCGCTCTGGACGATAGAATTATGTGGTAAAAGAAATGGAATAGATTGAGACGAACCGTTTGAAAAAATTGATTGGGATGACATGTTGTTCAAGAATGTATTTTGATGACCTAAATCTCCAAAACCTTGTTCCTCAAACGCCCACTCGTTGACTCCATCTTGCCCAATGTCCAAAGAGACTTGGCCAGGGGAATCGACTTCGTCTCTCACGCTAATAACGAATTGTCCGGATTCAAACGTCACGTTTCGAGGAACGTCAATGGAATAATTTGTATCCAGTTGATTGGCTGTAAGAGAAAGAGAAAACGACGCTGAATTACCCGAAAAAAGGTTGATTGTTCCGCCTTGGCCATTCGCACTGGCGAGGAAAAGAGCGCTGGACTGTGAAAGAATCAGTAAACAGAGCACGAGGAGCGTCGGAATTCGGCTTTGATTCATTCTTCTGGCCTCTGCTGGTTAGCGGCATAAAGCCCCTTACTGAATACGAGCACGCGCCTTGGGTTTTCAAGCCTTTCTTCAAATACCCCGCAGATTCGACTGGAAGTAGACTCTCTAAAGGTTAATAGCATTAGGCCGATGCATTACCACATAAGGTGTTTGTATGGACAGGACGGTTAAAATTTCCATAACCGCTGGTGATGTCGAAATCGACCTCGATGGGTCGACTGGGGAACTCGAAGAGATGCTTTCTCTGCTCCGTCAAGACGATTCATGGGGACTCATGATTGATCGTTTGAAGGTTGCTCGGAACTCTGCAATGAAAGCCGCTATAGCCGCTGCAAAAGCATCGGGTTTACCTGAACGGGGCTCGGCTTTCCATACTCTCGTTGAAACCTGTTCTTTGAAGCGGAAACCCGACCAAGTACTTGGCGCCATTCACTACCTTCGTGAAGTCGAAGGCGTCAGCGATAGTCCGCCCCGCGTGATAAATCAATTGTTTGAAGATGCAGGAATGGAGTCACCTGGGAATTTATCGCTTTACCTCAATCGATTGCGAGAAAGAAAATTCTTGGTGATCCCGGACGGAAATGAAGATAAAAATCGGTTTGCAGTCCTGAGTGTAGAAGGACGTGCCCATTTGGACAAACGCTCAACGAATTGAGGGATGAGCATGGTAATGTCGGGGGGTGGTGATGATGACCCCCGGGAAACAAGCGATGAGGAATCAGTACCGTTAGATTGGTCTTTCCAAAATCACAGTGATGTAATACTCCGCAAAGGGAGGCACGCAGGTTCAACGTTCCGCCGAGCGATTCTCGATAATGCGGATTTTACAGAAGGGGACTTTTCGAACTCCGATTTTCGAAAAGCATCCATGTTTCAGATCGACTTGATGAAATCTGCCTTCGATGGTTCTGATTTCCGAAATGCTGACCTTCGCAAAGCGAGATTAAATTTGTCGAATTTCAGAAACTGCAAATTTGCTGGAGCTGACCTTCGCGGTATTCGTGGACGATACGCTATTTGGCAAGGCAGTGATTGGTGGAATGCGATTATCGACGATGATTTGAGAAAAGCACTTTCAAAAAAATGGCCTCAACCAAGTTCCGAATAACTCATTCTTCACTGTCCGTTTTCAAAACCACTCGGTTTTCAGGATACAAGGCAAGCCGTGCACGCGCATTGATCAGAGGTAGTGCTGCTAAACCTATGCACATGGCCATGCATACTCCGCAAAGATAGGTTGTGATCTCATAGGTGAGCAATAAAACGCCAGCCAAATGTGCATCTGCCGCACCTTTGACCAGAAGACTGCCTGAAATGCCTGACGCCATGCCGAGTGTTGCCCCCCCAACAGCCAACTTTGCACCTGTTCCTTTGAGAAAGAGCAGCATGCCCCCGCCAAACAACAACATGAGGCTGGCAAGACCTAACCCATAGCCACGAACAGCATAGCCACCTGATTCTCTTGCAGCATCATGGAATAATTGGTATTGTTCGATAGAAATATCTTCTGTCCCATCTCCTTGACTGTTCGGCACATCCAAAATCAAATCAACCTCTTCATCAGAAAGGTCGGCTGCTTGGTGGAGTGAAATATCTCCGTATGCCTGGAAGAAGAGTACGAGCGCAGAAACAATCAGAAGTACTCCAATTGACTTTGGCCCTTTAGTGTCCGGTCGAATAGTAAAGATATGCGGTGGTATTTCGGATTCTGGCTGGCTGTCATCCATCCGCATTGAAAATCCAAGATCGACATCTGAATCACTCATGCCGGCACCTCCGCTATATGATTGAGCAAACCCGCCCTAATATCTTCAGGAATCTCTTGTGATTGCAATGAATCCATATCGACACAAACGGTCACTTGTGAGGATTTCCATAGTAATTCTTGTTTTTGATTATGGAACTCATATGCCCAAGTGCATGAAGTGTTTCCCACTTTCGTGAGCCAAATTGTTGCATGAACCGTATCTCCATACCGAAGCGGGGCGATGAAATCAGTTTCTATGTGGACTACAGGGAAGCCAATTCTTTGCTCGCCAATCATTTCAGGATAACTTATCCCGCACATTGGCTCCCAGCATTCTTCAAAAAAGCGGTGTGCAAGGTCATAAATTCTAGGGAAGTAAGCAATGTTGGCATTATCCAACATCGGGTAATCGACTCGACGCGTGAGTTGAACCGCCATAGTTGTACCACATGCTCAGTCATCATGAAGGCTTGTATTCGAAGAGATAAAAAGTTGCAAAAGGCAACCCGTTGCGCTTATATCCAATCGGTTAGTGGGCCGACTACAAGGCCCTATAGTGTAGCTTGGATATCACGCCGGCTTGCGGAGCCAGCAACCCGTGTTCGAATCGCGGTGGGGCCGCTCTTGTCTCTTTGTGGTGCAGCCGCTGTCTATGATTGAATTTTCCAATCGTGCATTTCCCAATTTTGTTCTTGTGCGAATTGCTTGAAGGCGCCTTTGGAATTGATTGCAACGGGATGGCCTGTAATTCGCATAAACCATGAGTCTGCCATTGTGTTCCCATAACCATAACATTCAGCGAGATCATGTCCATTCTCTTGAGCATCTAATTGAATAATCGGAACTTTTCCTTTTCGGCGAGGTACTGACCAGCCACGCTCAGAGCCGCTGAGTATACCTGTTCGGTTTGCAGGACCGCACCCATAGACAGTATCCATTCCAAGCACTTCCCCCATTGCTTCAGCCATTGGAGCAATCGTCGCAGTAACCAGTACCAAGCGATGGCCTTGGGCACGATGCCATTCGATTTTATCTCTGGCTTGCGGAGTGATTCTGTGAACGAGTTTTTGTTCAGCGATTCCTTTGGAGAGTTTATCCAATACATCCCAAGATGCGAGTGAGAAATGTCCGCGGTTGCGTGCTGCATCATATGGAGCTCGCAAACGTAAGAGATTCGCTATGAAACCCACGGACCATGCTGCTGCTCCATACGGAATGCGCCATGGCCGTTTTATCCCAAGTACAGCCGTTAACGTTTTTTCGCTTGAAGCATCCAAAAGGGTGCCGTCAAGGTCAAAGTACGCTGCAATACCTTCCCGCATAGTTTCTCCTCATGTCTCAATGTACATGAGCCTCGCCCTTTCAGATTACTTGATTTCAATGTTTTTTAGGCACTTCAGAGCAATCTGCTTCACCGTAAACTCGTCGCCCTGCCGTATGGTCCTGCCACCATACGAGGTATTGAGCAAGATGTCGTGGAATGAAGAACCCAACTTTACGGGGTGTAAGTCCATGGTTTCGCATTGCACGGTCATTGCTTAAATTTGCAACAATCGATTGTGCTGAACATCCAGGGTTGGCGCCGACAAATGTGAGGATTTCTGATTTCAATCGTTCAAACCTTGCTTGCTTTTGCGAACCTATTCCTTTTCGTCTTGGTGGCATAAACCGAAAAACTCTGTTAACCCATATCAAAGAAACTATGGGGGTCCCATCAAGCCGAAACGTTGGCGAAATCACTCAAAGGAAACGCTGAGGGTGGTTTTCCAGTTTGCAGTGGCTAACTTCTTAGCCTTACCATCTGCAATAATTGGGTGGATATCTTTGAGACGGCCGTGCATGCCTTGCACTTGGAATTTAACTCGTAATTCAGCGGCTTGATCTCGAACGACTGCTTCCATTTGCGCATCGTCTAATTCGACCGTAGCAAGTGTTGAGCCATCGGAATGACTGGTGATTGTGAAGGTGGTCCCAGATATCGAAAGTGATGGTCTGAAGTCCATATCGTTCGGATGTTCCATCCAAACTGAAACATCAACAGAGAGGGAATCGCGAATATTGATGCGGTTAATTTCTACAGTGTCGACCATGGCAACCAACTCATCCCAAGTGCTCCCGCTTCATACATGTTCCCATCGACCAAAGTGGTCACTCATAAGCAATTTCGGTGAGCTTTGGAATGAGAACTGTGACGGTTACTGTCAATGTCCAATCGTTTCCAGGGTCTGGATCTGGGGCGCCTTCAAACAAGGGGTCAGGTTCTGCTTGTTGTGCTGAAACTGACCATATCCATGTACCTTGACCTGAGCGGGTACCTGGCGCTGTGAGGAGTTGTTGAAGTAATGCTTCCTCAGAATCAGAATCATAGATGCCGTCTTCTCCATTTGGATTCATGTTGTCTGCTGACAAAGAGGCAGATGTTGATTCATTGGCAGTGATATTCCCTCCTTCGGTTTGAGCCGATCTATCATAGCCATCGTTGACAATAAAAATGGATAAAGTAAAATTATCCTGTGGGGCAAGAACATCTTGCTGCAATTCAAGCACTCCGAGGAAAGCAGTCACCCGCCCATCTTCACCAGGAGTGATGTTGCCCTCCCATTGTTGCCCTTGGTCAAGGTATTCATCCCATGAATATTCGATTTCTTTGGTTTCCCAAGTGACTTCATAGCGTCGAGAAGTGATTTCGAGTGTGAACAATTCTTTCACCATAGCCTCTGCCGAATCAGTAACAGTTAGGCTTCCTTGAATCGTTCCTGAACGGTTCGTAGGCAACAAAACAGTAGAGTCGGTGGAGTCGATATCGTTCCTCATATCACCGTCGCCATCGGAATCTTTTCCCCAATCCAAATCCCATTCAAAATCTAATTCATCGCCTTCAGGGTCAAAGCTGTTACTCGCATCCAAGCGCACAGAGTCGCCTGACCGAATAGAGTCGGGGTAGGTAAGATTGAGTAAGGGCGCCCCGTTAACATTGATCAATGCCGTCGCTTTGTCTTCGCCACCTTGGTCGTTGATGACTGTTAATTCAACAATGAAAATTCCAAAAGTGGTATAGCGATGAGAGGTAAATCCTGTCGTGGTATCTGCAGTTTGACCGTCTCCAAAGTCCCACAGGAATTCGGTGATTACACCTTCAATCGGTTCTGAATCTCGGGCGTCAAAGGTAACGGTTTCACCTTCTTGAATGAGAAGTGGATATGCTGTGAGGTTGGCTCTTGGGTCAACGGTAAAATCCAATGCTCCCGTACATCCGGCAACAAAACTCGAGCAAACCATGAGTCCAACCATGAGCAAAGAACGAACGGTTCGCCCACTCATTATTTGCCACATGAAAATATGCTGAATCCTCTCCCTATCTAATGCTTGGGGGGTTATATTCATTTTATCCGGCATTCGAAATGTATGGCCTGAATGCCGAATGTTTAGAATTCAATTTCTTCTGGAAGATCGCCAACAAGAGTCGCAGATTCAAGATGGCCTCCCATCTCTTCAACCGATTGGTGTTCAACGATGTTCAGTTCTGAATAATCTTGGAGTTGCTCATCTACAGACAGTAAGTCCGAAAGTTCAACCTCTCCAGCATCATAAGCGGGTGCTGCTGTTGGAGTTGGCTCTTTCTTTACTTTCTCAACATTGGATTCTAATTCATTCATTGCATCGTCGATTACGCTTTGTTGACGTTGAACAAAATCCTCAGTAAGGCGTTCGTGATGAGAATCTCGGAATTCTACTTCCTCAACTTCGACTTCTTCCTGCTTCGAAGAAAAGACCTTTTTCAAACGATTCAAAAGTCCCATAGCCAAATGCACAGACAGGACGAGTAAGGGGTTTGCGATTGCTTGCATCCAGAGGGTGATGTTGAAAGGGGGTCAGCGGTGTTGTTCGTCTATGGCCCCGAATGTCCTCGATGGCGAGCGTGTGCTCGCCTTTGATTTGGAGACGACTGGGATCTCTACATCATCGGACCGTATTGTGCAAATTGCCTTGATTGGGGCTGCGCCGGACGGAACGGCAATTCACTTTGAACAAATCATCAATCCCCGTCGCCCGATTCCATACGGAGCGAGTAATGTACACGGCATCTTTGACCAAGATGTTCGTGGAAAAGGGGACTTTTCAACCATCGCCGACCAAGTTGCTGAAATGATTGAGGGCTCGGTCATCGTCGGCCATAACGTTCGCCGGTTTGACCTCGAGTTGCTTGAAGCTGAATTCTTTCGTCTCGGGAAGAGAATGCCTCGTCCCAAAGCAGTCATGGATACCATCGAACTGGTTCGAAGGCTCAATATTCCACGTCCACACAATCTTGGTGCATTGTGTGTGCGGCATGGTATTTCTTTGGAAAATGCGCATACTGCTGCTGCTGATGCTGCAGCATCACTGTTACTTTTCTGGAGACTTTCCATCGATCACGCACCATCATTCCGGCATTCGCTTGAAGAATTAGAACGTTGGGCCGTTCACGGAAACATCGCTTCGGATGCGACGAAATTAGGAAGGGGGTTAGGTGACCTCGAACTGGTTGACCAATTAGGTAAAATTCGCAAAGATGGAGAGCAAATCATTCTCGCCTTTGGCCGACATAAAGGCCGAGATGTGAAAGAAATTCATTTTGAAGACCCCCGCTATATCCATTGGCTTCTGTCTGCAAAAGGTGTTGGTGATGATGAGGCGAGAGATGTGATTCGCTCTTATCTTGGCCTCGATGAATAAGACATTGTGGCGACTGCGAGCATGTGCAAAGGGTAGCGTCTGTATCGACCCACTGAATCCCCTTTGTATCTGAAATAAAAACGCAGAGGGTTTTCGGATGACCCCTTACAACTTATCCGAATCAATTTGTTGTTTGTTGAATGATTATTTTATTGTTTAAACAAACTTGCGCACTCTAGTCGATATGATTATCCATACTTGCCAATAATCCTTGGACGACACCAGTCACGAAGGGAAGCATCCCGTTGGATCC
>CAJJCQ010000072.1 GCA_905182725.1 uncultured Candidatus Poseidoniales archaeon | reverse complement strand
TGGCTACCAACAGCATTGTCGGTACGTTGTCGTTGAAGAACGGCTTCTTCAGCATCCAACCCTTCTACAAATAAGCGTTCAACGGGTTTGACATCCCACTCGACAAAACCAGGTTCGTATTCGGGGTCTTCCGCAGCATTAACGGCACTTGTTGCTGTCACTCCAAGTAAGAGTGCAAGCAATACCAAAGCAAGGCTACGCTGGCGCATTGTCATCACCAGATGGTTTTGGTTCATGAAGGCGATGGCCCTTTGATAATGATTGAATCAAATCAAACAAACAATCCTGAAGAGAGTATTGCCCACATTGCCAGCATCCCACAAGTGATGGAAATACCATTGACGCCGCCTTTGGTGAGGTAGCCACGGTTTTCAAAAACAGCGCCCAAGAGACTGTCCATTTGGCATCCAAGCCAACCAATGATGGCTACAAGAATTATTTTTATGAATCCCGTTTGTAGGTCGTCAACACTTGCATTCGTTGCCATCCAAGCCAAAAAAGTGAGACCTGCAATCATGCTGGAACCTACTAATGCAGCTTTTTGCCCAGATGCTGAGAATCCACCATTCATTCCTGGTTCACATGGTTTCATGGTTGTAATCATACGGACATCATCATCGAGGCATCCGATTTCACTGGCGAATGTATCTGCGGAGGCAACCGCAACAGCTGCACTGAACATCCAAAGGCCGTTGTACCAATCTTCAGTGACAAAGGCAAAGATTGCAACAAGTCCAGGTAAACCTCCGTTGGCAATTACGTTGCCATAACTTCGATGTCCATCTTCGGATTCAGACATTCCACGTGTTTTTTTCTCATCAAATCTCCACTTTGTTGCTTTATGAGATGCCAAAAGAAAACCAAGGAGGATTAGAAGCCAAGTCCAATGGCCTAGAGCACCGACGACAAATCCAAGCGCAGTTGCAGCGATGATGCCAGGGTTGTCAAGCATCTTCGCTTGACGTGACACAAGAATGAGCGTCAATAAAAGGACTGATGTGACAATCAAATTACCTTGATTGAGCCCACCTGAAAGCACATCCATGTACATCCCTCAAACCATCGTGGTTTCTTCTCATTGAAAGGTGCTTTCCCTATCAACTCCGGCGAATGGCGTTTCAGTAAGTGCTTTCTAGTCATGCAAGAGCAGTTGGTAGAATTTTTCGGGCAATAAGCCAAAGCCCACCAATTAAACACGCCGTCCACATCAGTATGGCCAAAAGAAACACCAGATCATGGGTTTCGGCAAAGACGATGCTAACAAGCCAAGAAGAGCCGTTCCAAAATGAATGGAATAACATTGCTAGGGCAATTCCATATATTGGCTTCTTTGGAAGTGGGAATGCATCTTCCTTCGAACAACAGAGCCATTTTGGAATTTGAATTGGTTGTGAGAACTCTGTTGCCGATTGCTTCATTATTTCGCCTGAAGAACCCAGGAGTATCCACTGATCTGTGATTGGTGGTGCTGTACGGTCAGAGGCGACCTGATATCCTGGTTGAATAAGAGGAATGTCACGTGTGCTTAGATACGAACCAATTGCATATCCTGAGATGCCCGTCCAAAGCCCATGTGCGGGAATGGAGCCGATGCCACGGACGAAACTGGTGAATGGGAATACAAGTGCACTCGCTTCTCCGGCTGCAAAGGTCGACATGATGTAAATCGAATTCTCAAGTAAAGCAAAGCCCAGGCCCACTGTTAATCCAATCTGAAAACCTCGACGAGGGCTATCGATAAATCGGGCAAGAGCAAGTATTGCTGCTGCTTTGCAGAGTTCTTCACCAATTGGGGCAGAAAGAAAGAGAATCATTCCATATCCGAGACTCATAGGATCGAATGTCTCCAAACCAAGACCGCTTAGGAAAATGGGAGACACAAAGGAATTGATGACAACTGCAGGGGCTGCCGAAACCATTCCTGCAATTAACATCCATTCAGCAAGTCGGCGCGTCGTCGGAAGTCCGAAATAAGCGTTTAATGTCGACCACCAAGCAAAAACTGGTGTTGAGAAACCAACGACAAATGCAGGAATTGCCACGAGTCCGAAAAGCAATCCTGTGAATATATTGAGGCCAAAAATCATCATCGGAAACATGCAAAAAGTACTGATGAAAACGCCTCCGAAAAACAACCACCACAAATGCTTACCAGGGGGCATTTCTAAAGGCGTAGAATCTCGAATAAGATGGTGATCTACATGAATTGGCTGCGATGATTGGATGGCAGTATGTGGCGCAATCATGTTAAATGTGCGTCCTTCTATAGATTCAGTTCCTCGGATGACATGGGTGAGCCTTGGACGGCGGAGAGAGGAAAAACCAGCTACACAAGGGATTAAGCAAACCGTTCCAAAAAGAGCGTAGAAGGGGTTTGAAGGCCCAAGGTCACCATCAAAGTCACTGTCAAGAATTCCCCCGAATATGGCTACAAACGAGACCTGTACAATGATCAGTACCAGAAAAACAAACCCAAGCATCGAGCGAACAACTTTCCAGGGAGTCGATGGATGTGCGAGTGTGAGGCCTGGTGGAGGCGGGGTCAACGGTGTAGTTGGAAGACCCTGCATGATGTGAACAGCGAGAGGTTACCCTATCACATTTACCAAGAGGTCCCGCTCAGTTCGCCCATCATTCGTCACTGTTGTTACAGCATTCGGCCAAAGCCATCATCATTGCGGGGTTGACGCTTCAGCCACTCACTCATCAACCCACCGGAGCGCAATGGTGAAAAACACCCCTTCATATTCTCCCCCTCCGAACTCGAAACATGGGTGTGAAAGAATATCTGTTTGCTCCTCGTCGTGATCATCGGGGTTGGTCGACACCGAGCGAGGCGGCTCGTCTGTTTTTCCTGTTGACTCTCATCTCAACAGGTTTCTGGGCTTGGCCGATTACCGAAGGGAGAATCCTTCTCTGGTTCGGCTTAGTCGTCCTTGTGTCTACGCCTTTGTTGACAATCGGATGGTGGCTTATTTCTCTTGTCAGCCAACGTACCGAATCTCGAGTGTTGGTCGATTCGCTTCATCGAATCGATCGAAGTAAAAAGCAGTAAGTTCACTTTTCACTGAGGAAACCGTAACCCCACGAATGTGGAGGTGCGAATGTTTCCTTAATCGAACGAGGAGAGACCCAGCGTAACAAATTGAGCGGAGAGCCCGCTTTGTCATTGGTTCCACTGCCACGTGCTCCGCCAAACGGTTGTTGGCCGACAACGGCCCCTGTTGGCTTGTCGTTGATGTAGAAATTACCAGCAGCATAGCGGAGAACGTTCATTGCGGTGACAACATCTTCACGCTTGGTGGCAAAAATAGAGCCTGTCAGTGCGTATTCTGAAGTCTCATCACAGGTCTTGAGAACTGCATCAAATCCGTTATCTGGATAGACGTGAATCGAAAGAACAGGGCCAAATATTTCCTGTGCCATTGATTCATAGTGAGGGTCAGAACATACAATGGTCGTTGGTTCAATGAAGTAACCTTTGGAGCCATCATAGCCACCTCCAGTGACGATTTCGCAACCAGCATCTGCCTTGGCTCGGTCGATATAACCGGTGATATTGTCAAAGGATTTCTTATCGATGACTGCTGACATGAAATTCGTGAAGTCTCGAGGATCACCGATGGTGATTTTACTGACAGCAGCACAATATTCATCCTTGATGTTGTTCCATACGGTTTGTGGGATGTAGGCGCGGCTTGATGCACTGCACTTCTGTCCTTGGAACTCGAAGGAACCGCGGAGAAGTGCTACTATCACTGCTTTTTCATCACAGTCAGGGTGCGCTACAATGAAGTCCTTGCCTCCAGTTTCTCCGACGACACGAGGATACGAACGGTAATTCTCAAGATTGTTGGCAACATCTCGCCACATCTTTCGGAACACATTCGTGGAACCAGTGAAGTGAATTCCTGCAAGCATAGGGTGAGCAAGAACGGTGTCTCCAATCATGCTTGCTTTTCCTGGGATGAAGTTGATGACACCAGCTGGAAGTCCTGCATCCATCATCAGTCGCATAAGTAAGTAGTTGGATACATAGGAGTTCCGACTTGGTTTCCAAACGCCAGTGTTGCCCATGATCGCAGCGCTTGAAGGAAGGTTTGCAGCGATACTCGAGAAGTTAAACGGTGTAACAGAGAACACGAATCCTTCTAGAGGCCGAACTTCACTTGAGTTCCACATGGCTGAAGTCGAGATCGGTGGTTGAAGGTCTTCGTAAATTTGGCGTGCATAGAAGGGGTTGAATCGCCAAAAGTCAATCAGTTCACATGCCGAATCAATTTCTGCTTGATGGCACGTTTTCGATTGATTGAGCATGGTGCTTGCGTTGATTTGAGCCCGGTAGTCTCCTCGCAGCAGTTCGCTGGCTTTGAGGAAAATAGCAGCACGTGCTTCCCATGGCATGGTTGACCACATCTCGTGGGCATCGAGAGAGGCTTGAATTGCTTCTTCGACGTTGGCTTTACTTGCCATGTGAACACGAGCAATCACGTGACTGTGATTGTGAGGCATGACCTGTTCGACAACATCACCAGTGAAGACTTCCTTACCGTTGATAATACATGGAATTTCAATGATTTCACTTTCTTGTCGTGCAATCTCAGCTTTCAATGCAATACGCTCAGGGCTTCCAGGAAGATAGCCGAGTACGGGTTCGTTAACAGGGGTCGGTGGCCGAGGAACATTGTTCACCATGCACCGATGCTATCGCACCCGCCACTTCAACATCACGCTACGTAGAGATGAGCATGTTTTGCTCGAACCTTACTCAGTTTCGGACCGACAACTGCCATACAGTAGCCTTGGCCAGGATTGCGAGCGTAGTAATCGTAATGGTATTCTTCCGCCAAAGTAAAGTGAATTGCTTCTTCAATGATTGTGACAATTGGGCGGTCGTAG
>CAJJCQ010000071.1 GCA_905182725.1 uncultured Candidatus Poseidoniales archaeon | reverse complement strand
CCTTATCTCGCACAGCACCAATTGCTTTGTCGATGGCCAGTGCACTGATCGATGAAAGTGCGAACACGAATCTTTCTGAAGGATTACAGTTAGAACTTGACAGACTCACTGAAATTTTCTCAACTGCAGATTCACTTGAAGGTTTATCGGCACTGATCGAAGGTCGAAAGCCGACGTATTCGAATGCGTGATTAAGCCCATTGAGTTTGCATTGCAGCCATCTCACTGATGAGTGCAGTAATATCAATTGATTCGTCTTGCTCATGAGCAAGTTCGATTCGATTCTGAACAGCGTCAACAAATTCTTCTTCTGGCTTTACACTGAGAATATCCTCTATGAAATCAGCCAATGAGGTACCCTTGCCTTGTGAAATAGCGATGCGTGCACGTTGTTTTTCAGCATCATCCTTTGGTTTACGAACTCCACTCATTGCATCACCTCTTCTGAATTGAAATGATTGGCATACCAATCTTCCCATTGGATGACTTCTTCCTCTGACCATTCGCTCAGTGGACCGGTTGCTGAGATTCGGAGAGAACTTGAAGAGACAGGAAGCATGGTTGCATTATGGGCGCATTTTACGCCAGGTGCTCCAAGTACCATCGCCTTCTCAACAATTCCGAGTCCGATGGATAAACTGCGAGTATCGGTCCCAGACCAATAGGCGGCAAATCCGGGGTGTGTATGGACCCAGAGTTTGAACGGGGCAATACAACCGACCGGTGGAGCGAGTTGAACTTGCCCTGAAGTCCCCCAATCAATGGAGATGACGTTTTCAGCATCGATGAGTACTGATGTCTCAAGACCTGCGAGGAAAGAAATGGCATAAACAACATCCCATCGTCCTTGTTCTGAAGCACGGCGTTGGACATCAAGGAGCACTTCATCATCGATTTGACGTTGTTGTGCTTTTTCAGTAACATGGGCCCAAACCTCTTCCGTGAGATCGAGTTGTTCTAAAGCAGGAATCAAAATCATGCCTTCACCTCCAGTGAATTCTTTTTGACCCGTGGAAATTCGAAGCTCCCATAGGTGAGGCTACCCATCGATTGAACCGGGCCACGCCGATCTCGTAAATTCTGAACGAGCCATTGAGCGCCAAAAGAACCCGCAACTGAAAATCCGAATTCAAGATTTCCAGCATCTAATGCACCTTCAACCTGGCAACTCATCGGTTCGTGGTCCGGAGTCATTTGCTCAACTAATGCAGCATCTGAATCCGAAGAGAGAATCATCCAACCATCGGCCGAACAACGGAGGTCAATCCATGGTGTTCGAAGTGCATGTACCAAGCGTCTGGGGTGAGGACGATCTACACAAATGACAACGAAATCATAGTCTTCAAGTTGTTGTGCGTCCCTCAAGTTTTCGTTTACTGCCGTGAGTTCAACATACTCCGTAGTTTCAGAATATCGATTGAAAAGAGCAGTCACTTTGTGGAGTCCCACATTCTCTTGAGAGAAGCGTTGGTGGCCAAGGTTGGTCGTTTCGACAACATCTCCATCCATCAGTGTAATGTTCGCTTTCAGTTGTATGCGTTCTAATGCAGGTACAAGCAAGTCGACAAGCGTAGTTCCGATACCACCAGCACCGACGATGAGCACGTTTTTGACAGTCATTTCTTCGTTCACACTAAGAAACAATTCAACTTCATATAAACTAACATTTCGTCAAAGAACGAGCATTTGCTCAAGGGCAGTAATTTGTGTCTCGAGAGTGAAGTATTCTTCCACATAGGGTCTTCCAGCCTTTGCCCAGGTCTCTCGTAGAGCCGGATCTTTGGCATCCAAGTAGGCTGCTTTCCAAGCACCGGCGTCATAGCGTGCGAGAAGCCGTCCAGAATCAACTGGCCCCATGGTGCATGCAAATCCACCTTCATCAACCATCAGTGCAGGAACGCCAATAGCCATGGCTTCAATCGGGGTAAGTCCGAACGGCTCATGATATGCATGACTCACCATTGCCCGTGCTCCTCGAATCAAGGCGCATAACTGAATCTGAGTAAGGCGAGGCATACATACGACTTCAACTCCAATTCGCTTCCCTTCAGCCAGTAGTGCCGCTTTGTCAGCATCGTCTCCGCCTCCAACTTGAACCAAAGCAAGTTGAGTCTTTACTAAAGATTGCAATGTGTCCCACGTTCCTTTCACATGAGAAATACGGCCGACTGTGACGACATACTGTTCTGGAATATTCTCTATTCCTTTGAGAGATTTCTTTTCTTCTTTTGTCGACTTTTCTGGCCAAAGATTCCAGTCGATGACATGCATGACGTGCGTGGCTTCGATTGGGCAACCGTGGGCATCTCGCCGTGGTGGTTGGCCATTTTCTTTGGTAGAGTCGCTGGGGATTCCATATACCGTGTTCAAACGCTTTTGAATCCACATTGAATTTCCTGAAATTGAAGCTTTAGGTCGTTGAATGAGTTTTTTGACATAGTCTCTATCGCGCTTACGTTGACGGGTAAACAACATTTTTGTGAGCCACAGTGGTCGCTTTGGAGTCCCATCAATATGGCGATGAAGCACATCTTCATACAACCACCTTGGAGGTTCTAAGCAGTGATAATGCACGGGGAGATGGGCGGGAATTAGGGGCAGAAGTTCAAGCGAGCCTCGACAAACGGAGATGTGAACAGCATCAAATTCGCCCCAGGGAATCTCGACGTTCCTCCACATTTTTTCAGCCGATGTACTTGCTTTTGCCATGACTTCAGCAACTGCACCATTCGGCCATTGAATGGGTTTTTCCGGTAACAATAGGCGGAGTGAGGCATCATCGAGTAACGCTTTTGCATCTTCAGTGAAATCGAGACTCGCCAAACTTACTTCCCAGCGTTGTGATGTTGCTCGAATGAGTTGAAGCAGTTCGCGTTCAGCACCTCCCAGTGAGGCGAATGAACCACGAACAATGAGGACGCGTAGACCGCTCTTCTCCTCATCCTTTGAAGCAGCCATGAACCTCGACACCCGGCGACTCACCTTCAAATCCTCCCTCGACCGGCCGAATTGTTACACAGTTTGGATATCCGAACACGCGACCGATTGAAAAAGGGAGGCGCCCACGGCAAGTCATGAGCGGAAAGACAGCCATGGTCACCGGTATCACTGGTCAAGACGGTTCGTACCTCGCAGAATTGTTGTTAGAAAAGGGCTACACCGTCTATGGTTTGGTTCGTCGAGTCTCTCAACCTACCTCTGGTCGAAGCCTCATCAATCACTTGATGACCAACGAAAACTTCAATCTCGTCAACGGAGATCTTGCTGACCAAAATTCAATCGACAATGCAGTGGCAATGTCACAACCAGATGAATTCTACAACCTTGGCGCAATGTCCTTTGTTCCTGAATCTTGGCGCTCTCCAATGATGACTGCAGATATTACTGGTTTAGGTGCACTACGTTGCCTCGAAGCCATTCGAAAGCATGCTCCAAGTTGCCGTTTCTACCAAGCAGGTTCATCAGAACAATACGGTAAAGTTCGAGATGTTCCTCAAACTGAAGACAC
>CAJJCQ010000070.1 GCA_905182725.1 uncultured Candidatus Poseidoniales archaeon | reverse complement strand
TTTCGTATGTGTCCGCACCTTGAGTGCCCTTCGTCTAATAATTCATGCCAATTCCTAATTCATTGCGACGTTTACGTCGTACTCATAAATCCGATTCGAAGGAAGATGGGTGCACGGTCATAGCGGTGGTGTTTACCTGGTCCCATTCCGAACCCAGAAGTCAAGCCCGCCTGCGTCTATCCCGTTACTGTGGTACGAGAGTCCACGGGAAAGGAAGTCACCGTGCCCCTCTTCTTTCTCTTCGAGTTTATCCTCAAATCTCACTTCGGTGGGCGCTAGGCCGATACTCTTTGGAGTGTCGGCCTTTTTTGCGTTCGATCGAATTCCTGTGAGAACCCCAACACTGCGCAACATTTGCGTGCATTCCGATTCAATAGAACCATAACCACTACGCAACACGACTGCTTGAGGAGACCATATGCCAATAGACACAGCAGACATTTTTGGAAGCGATCAAGTGGGAATTCACTTGGCTGCAATTGGAAATGTCCTTCTCCATCCTCTCGAATTACCGAAGCTTGTTTTGGAGATTCTAGAAACTTCTTTGCAACTGGAAATGCACCCAGTTTCGATTGGTGGTTCAAACCTCATCGGGGCCCTTGTTGCCGGTAATTCCCGTGGAATGGCAGTTGCTGATATTGCTACTGAGTCTGATATTGATACTTTAACTGCTTTTGGCGATGTTGTCGTCATGGAAGGCGGTGTCAATACTGCTGGTAATCTCCTCTTAGTCAACGAACAGGGTGCAATTGCATCCCCATCTATTCCTACTGCAGGACTTGAAATCATGGCTGAAGCCATGGGTGTTCAAATCGTTGCTACAACAATTGCTGGCCAAGATGTTGTTGGTAGTCTCGGTGTTACAACCGACCAAGGCGTTCTACTCCACCCTGACGTCACTCCTGATGAAGTTCTACTGATTCAAGAAGTACTCGGCGTTCCTCCAATGGTCGGAACTGTTGCTTTCGGCTCCCCGTATGTTGGAGCCGGTGTTTGTGCCTCGAATCATGGCGCAGTCGCTGGAACTGAGACGACAGGTCCTGAATTGAACCGTATGGAAGACGCTTTGGGTCTTATTTGACCTAAATCTTTGACTGAAATGTTCAAAGACCTTTGTCGCCGGTCAGTAACTATGGCAGAGTTGCTCTATCAAGGAAAAGTCAAACAAGTTTGGTCAACAGATGACCCCGATATCCTCGAATTTCGTTTTACGAATCAAATTTCTGTATTCGATCAAATCATTCCTTCATTGATTCCACGTAAGGGTGAATCATTGAACCGAACCACAGCTCATTGGTTTAAGTTGATTGAAGATGAAGGGATTTGTGGTACTCACTTGGTTGAAGTGAATGCTCCTGATCGCTGCTTAGTTCGTAAAGTAGAAATCATCAAGGAACCAGGTATGGTTCCTCGTGACATGGAATGGGTATTCGTTCCTTTGGAAATCATTTGCCGACATTACCTCTCAGGCTCTGCATGGCGTCGTTTCCAACGTGGAGTTCTCACTGCTGAGCAATTGGGTGTTTCCGAAGATTGTGAATACGGTTCTAAACTTGCAAAACCTTTCCTTGAAGTTACAACGAAATTCGAGGCATTCGACCGTAATATTACCAATGAAGAAGCATTAGAGATTTCAAACATTACGAAGGACGAACTTGATTCGATTTTTGAAGCAGTACTCAAGATTGATGCACTCATTGAACGTGAGGCTGCCAAGAACGGTTTGATTCATGTTGATGGTAAGAAAGAATTCGCTTTAGGACCTGGTCGAAAAATTGTTTTAGTGGACACATTTGGTACACTTGATGAAGATCGTTGGTGGGATGCTGAAGCCTATTTGAACGGTGAATGTATTGAATTATCAAAAGAGTCAGTTCGTACTCATTACATTGAAACTGGTCATCAAAAATCACTTGAAGCGGCTCGTGATGCTGGAACAACCGATCCATCGATTCCAGCACTACCCCAGGAAGTCATCGAGCAAACTGCAAATCTGTATGCTTCGATGTATGAGCGCTTGACTTCCCAAACATTCTGATCAGTAATGTGAGCGTAAGAACACGCCAACATCTCTTCGTTCAGCGGCTCTTAGAATTGCGATCAAGTTTCGACTCACGTCTCGCATACCGCCATCTATGGCTTCCTCAGCAGTAACGTTCCATGAGCGCCCAGAAAGTGCTAATCGTAATTCTTTGACCTGTTCGTTATTCAGAAATCCTTTGATGTTCATTCCTGCTGAACCATTTTGATATTTTTCGTGACCAACTTGTGATGGTCCACATCTTTGTGAAAGTATCTCCAGTAATTTGACAATTGTATCATATCCCTCATTCGATTTTGGTTGGGTTCGTAGAGTGTTTGGACGAATAAATTCATGCATGTAGCTAATCAGAGAGCCATCTCCCCAAGGGAATCTTCCAATTTTTTCTCTTAAGACTCCATCAGCAATCGCCATTGGTTGGCCGTCACTGGTTAGTTCAGTGCATGCCGTGAACAATAACACTGCATCATCCCATGGTATGCTTTGTCTTTGGTCTGGTGCTTCGATACCTTGTTTCTTTAATCGTTGCTCCAATGCTCCATCTTTCTGTACGAGAAGAGTCCATTCCTCAGTATCACCGTTAGAATGTGATTCCAATGCAGTGAGGACCGCTTCTGCACGCTTGCCGTTACAAGCATCAAGTGTGATGAACGGTGGAGTTCCACTCGCAAATCGGTCAAGGTCCATGTTGACTCGCCATCGTGAGACTGTGATAAGCCCTTGCTTCTCACTTGTCTCTCAATAACCGGTCCATTCGCTCTTCCATGCTCAAATTCTTCTTTTCACCATCGCCCATTTCCCTTCGGAGTGAGGCGAGTCGTCCGGAAGGACTCTCATCGAGCTCATCATCAATTTCAATCACTTCTTCTTCGACAACAATCGTTTCCTCTCCAGGCGTTTCAAATACTTCGACCGCATTTTCTTCATCAAAGACAAAGGAGAACTCTTCTTCGATATCTTCCTCGTCTTCTTCAGGCTCTTTTTCATCTATTTTGACGCTTGGAAGTTGCTTTTTTTGCCCCTTCTTTCTGTCAAGTTTTGGTGTTGAACTTTGTGTGAATACTCCTGCAAAGAAAGCGATGATGAGTAAAATCGCCGCAACACCAATGCTGAGCAAAACATCACTTTGCTCAACAACAGGTTTACTTTCTATGGAGAAATAGGCAGTTGCTTTGTTATCTTCAAGGTTATCGTCAATATCATACGGTGAATCACAAGAGAGTGTAGCCTCTAATCGGTCATTGTCCGGTAAGCCTTGGGTATCGCCAATGATCACAACAGGTGCATAATCAGAATTCACGACATCAACTATACGGGTTGTGGACCAGTCAGAATCAATACTCTGGATTTCAATTCGACAGGTTACATCAGCGAGTCGTTGATATTCGCTTCTCTGAATACTAATTTTTAATTCACCATCAGTTGCTGAAAAGGAAAATATGGCGAGGTTCCATCCGCTACTCCTCGAAATCGATGAAATTGTTTGCGTTTCAAGGATTCGACCATACGAATCAATGACCATCACTTGAACTTCAATCATGCCAGCCACTGGCGTCCATTCAGAGATATTCAAATCAAAAGTGCCACTCTCCTCAGACCCAAGTACGATTGAACTCTCGTTCAAATCGACTTGTTCACCTGTGTTACTTAGGAGAATCAGTGTTGCTCGAACAGGTTCATCCGATGCAGTAACCGTACACCCTCCGACACTTCCGCTCAGAGGGATAAGGCCTAGTTGAGAAAAGGCTGAAATTTCGAGGTTGCAGTTCACTTCTACATTTGGAAGTTCATATCCCGCGAGGTACAACGAAAGGGTTTCGTTCGAATCTGTGGAAGAGAGAATGATAACCTCGTTTCGATCAGTCCCCATTGTAATTTGTATTGAATTCTCATTGACTGAAAACTCCTCATTACTTGTCAGGTCATCAAGACTAACATTTGAATTGAGTAGAATACTCACTTGTGTTCCCGATGCAGCACGGTAGACTGGCGTTGTTCCAAAGGCAAGTGCGCCCTTCTCAATTTCGATATCATGTATCTGCAGTCCTAATGTAGGGTGAGTAATTTCAAGAGTAGCCAGGAATCGCTGTCCAGTCCACCCTTCACTTGGTATCAAGTTCAACGGGATTCCGAGGAGCTGATTTGGTGCCACGACCATTTGGCTTGGACCTTCAACCGTCCAACCGTTTGGTAAACCGGCAACATTCAGTTGGAGAACTGCTACATCGTTACCACTGTTTTCGATCCAAGCAGTCGGCATTCCACCTTGGTCATTGATCTTCCAAATCCCCTTATGGCCAATGATAATATTCGGCGCATCTCCAACTCGTACTGGTATTTCCTGTACTGTGGAACCTGAACCATCCGCATCACTGATTCGTAGTTTAAGAATTCCAATCTCTCCGGCAACAGCATCTTCGGGTGGAGTCACAAAGACCGTGACAGTGGTTGATTCGAATGGTTGTACAATCTCTGCACTTTCTGGATATGTGATGTTCCATCCTGCGCCTGCCTTCGCAAAATACGGAGCACGAGGTGCATTCCCGAGTTGGTCGACGGTCAACGTAACGTTTTGTCCAGCGGGGTCAATGGTGAGGGAGGTGTTCGCAAGGTTGAATCTCCAACCTGACATATGTTCGACATTGAATGCGAGGCTGATATCTTTGATCCAAATGTCTCCAGAGTATACACCGAATTGCATGTCAGCAACTGTATCTGACCATGTGTTGGAAGGTACGGTGAATTCCAATGAGTAAGCAGCCGACTGATTGACACCTAATGATTGACCGGTGAACGTCGGTGCGTTCCATGTCGAGGTGTCAAGACCTGAGTGGACATAGCTGAACGATGGAACAATTCGCAAGGTATCATCTGCATTTCCGGTATTCTTTGCTGTGAATTCAATGGTGACTGAATCATCAGGAGCAACAGAATATTCTGTGCCTGAGGTCATGTTGATATCCCAACGGTGGTCAGGTTCTGCTTCAACAAAGAGGCTCACTGAATCAACAACATTTGGGTCGCCAAGTGATGTCCAATAGAATTCCAATTCAAAGGGTGTTTGAGCAGGAACCTCTGCACCGAGAGTGACTTGAACCGTAGCGATCGTATATGCCAATGGGCCAAGAGAGCGTTGTTCAAGAGAAATGAAACTGAAATTTACCGATGGTGAATGTGGCTCGCCTGGTATTGGCTTGGCTTCTGCTGAAAGAAGGAACTCATCAATTCCATTCCCTGGGTTTTCTAATTTCAAACGAATGTTCTGTGGCTCAGTCACGTTCATTGAAACGCTCTCACCAATTGTAGTAGGGAGTGGCTCCAACAGAGTTGCTTGAGAACGATAGATTTGCAATACTTGCAAGGAGAAGGTCAAGTTGGAATGAGCGACTGTAGTATCTGGTGTTGAAAATACGTGACGGTAGGGTACAGTGTTTGGTGGCAGTTGAAGCGTGAGTGTTCCCGTAGCCACACCATTACCACTTCCAGCAAGTTCGAGGTTCGAACCATTGAGTGAGAGGTCTCCACTTGTCGACCATTGCCAATTTGTTTGAATCATTTGTGCATCAGCAGTATTCCATTGCAGGAGTCCACTTGTCGGAAGGTCAGCATCAATTTGCCACGAGAGTGTTGAGTTGGGGAGGCTACGGGTATGCAACGGCGTAACGATTGTTGTAACAGCGGTAAACAGAACCTCTACTTCTTCACACAAAGTCTGGCTTCCACTACCGATACATAGAGTGAGGGTCGTTGATGTTGTAGAACCAAGGGGGGCATTACTCGGTACATCGAGGTGTGCAAACACTTCGACATCTTCGGTTGGGTCTAATGTCAAAGCAAATATTTCATCACCATTTGAATCATGTAGAGAAGGAGAACCACCCCAAGACGGTGCAGTCCAATCGATCGAAGTGGTTGATTCCTGTGCATTACCTAGATTTTCAACAACCATCCAAGCCTGAGCAGTTCCGAGTATCCGCCCGTAGCCATCACTCATTCCCAATCCACTTGGACCAGTAACAGAAAGTCCTCGAGTACGAAGAACCTCGAGTGGCATTTGTATCGTCGTTCCAATCGATGGATCGTCATTGAGCGTTAAGTTAAGGTCAACATAGCTGTTATCGTCACCTAAGGCATTACTCGGAATTCCAACATTAAAGGTAACGGTAACCGGGCTGTTAGGAGCGAGGCTCGGTTCGACATTCGCACCATTTTGCAGATTAAATGTCCAACCTGAAGGCAGTGCAGCGTCATCCCATGTGAGGCTCCAATCAGCAGTTCGTGAGCCAAGAGCAACCAATTCAATAACGACAGATTCAGTTGTACCCGGTGATATGCGTGGTGTTTCAATTGGAAGGTCAATTCGTGCCACATACGGTTCGACAATTGCCAATTCGATCGTCACTCTGTTGTTGTCTTCTCGTGCTTCAGTGAGGTTGCCGTTCACATCTAAGATCATGGTGACGTTATGGATGCCCAGTTCTGCAGTTATCACTGCACTAAAGGTGAGTGGACCACCTTCTCCTGAAGGTGAAACCGGTTTAACATCATCAAAGCGTTCTCGAGCGATTTCATTTCCGTTCAACAATAAGACCACATCGAGGTCATCATCATTCTCGATGGTACCAATATTAGAGAATTGCCCGGTAATCGTAACTTGTTGCCCAGGGTCTGGTTCAGCAGGATTGAAGCTGATTCCTCTTTGGTCTGCAAGCGGGGCGAAATCAGCCGCAGCTTGCGAGATGAGGGTGTCTCCGATCAAAATATCGAGAATTCCATCGCCATCCATGTCGGCAATTGCAGGCCCTGCCCAAACTCTGTGAGGCATTGCCAAAGGAGAGGACCATTCATTATTGATGTCGGCAGAAGCACCTGTTTCGCCATCAAATGCCCAGAGTCGCTGACCAAAGGCAACGATGATTTCTGGCACATCATTGCCATCAAGGTCCATCCAGATTGGTGAAGATACAGCAATTTCATCATTATCGTTACCAGTTCCACGTTGTAAGTCTCGAGTCCATTCTTTCAAAGGAGTGGTCAAACTAATGTCGTGACATCCAACCATGCCCTTTCTGTTGAAATTGAGGGATGATTCGGAATACCAGGTCACCCAGCATAAACGGTCATGTATCCCATCGTTGGTGGTGTCGATTGGAAGTGGTTGTGCATCTGCGTAACCATTTTGCGCTCGGAAATTAAAAATCTCACTTGTAGAGGTTAATTCCATTCCGATGAATCGAGCCCCATTTCCAGTTGTACGCCCATTCGAATCTGTTGGTACGGTTAGAATCATCTCAGGAGCATCATCGCTGTCCAATTGTACAATGACGGGGCCAGGGAGTCGTAGACGTGGTGAATCTGAATCCGAATCTGTTCCTTGGAGTGCGACACGTTCCCAGTCAAGAGAGCCTGATGCACCATCAATTCTCCAGACCCACATGTTACCGGAATTCGAATCAATTGTTGTGAGGACAATCGCAGATGTCGAACTATCAAGAGCAGCCCATGAGGGGTCGGAAGGATGTGTGCCTCGGTCAAGCGATATCTCCCAATTGGGTTCGGAAGGTACACTTGTTGTCAAAGCGAAAGAAAGTACAGTCGGGTCGCCGGAATTCTCTTCCACAGCAGCGATGACTAATTCTGGTATTCCATCGAGTTCTAAATCCGCAAGAAGGGGCTGGGTTACTGAAAGATGATTGGAATTGCTTGTAGGTAGGTGCGGGCTTGTAATACCGATGCGATAGTCAGCATCACTGTAGCTCCAAAGTTTCTCATTACTATGGCCCGATTTTTGCCAACCGGATTCTGTACATGTCAGCTCAGGTGACCACAGATCGATTTGGAGTGAACTGGACGTGTCATAGACAACGAGGATCTCAGGCTTCCCATCATCGTTGATGTCATGCACGATTGGTGTTGAGCGGATTTCATTGGTTTGGCCAAGACTGACTTGCCAAGCGATCTTTGCATCATCACCCGAAAGTATGCTTAACAGACTCTCAGAACCATCATTCCAGACCATGACTGCAAACAATTCACCTTGTCCGCATCGTTCCAGTGCCGCATTGGGTGCTGTAATACTTTGGGAAAAATCTGCGATAATCGAACCATACGCATCTGCACCATCATCCAGTCCAACCCAGTTGACGACAGGACTGTCGATGACGCCGTATTCACTAACATCCTCAACGTTTCCTTCACCGGGTCCACCATCTGGTCCATGTGGAGGCATCGTACCATTATGAGTCGGCGTTCGAGCATATTGCCCCCAGGGTTGAGTATCCCCAAGCCATGTTTGATTTTCATTAACCGAATAGACCACAGTAGAGTTTTCAAATTGGGCCGTATCATTGGTTGCATTTACGAATAGCGGCGAAAGTGATGACAGTACCAACAGCAATAATGGCAAAATAGCGCCAGCGATTTTGGGCGCTCGATGCAACGATTTGCTTGTCATTATTGTGTAGGGGACTTCGGGGGTTGTTATGGCTTATGGCGGTGTGAGTTAAAAAGAACCGATTCTCAGTTGCTTTTGTCACCCTCAATGGCATATATCCCCGTGATTTCCATTTACGTCCACCCTTTTGTGGGCGAGTGGATTAAATAGGGGTCTTCAGTGGCGTGAATGACTACGGTCGACTTCTCTCTCGAGGCGCATGCCGGTGAAGGACGGAATGGGATTCCCCACTCCTTCTTCATCTGTGCTATCGAGAATTAGTCTGAGGTGAACATAATGTATAAAATCGTCACAAAGGAAGACACGATCCGCATTCCAGCAGAGTACATGCGCAAGGGCGCATCCTTGAACGACCACATTGACCGTCTTTCAATGACTGCTTTTGAAGGTCGTTTCGATGATGAAAACCGATTTGTGTTAGTGACTTCAAACCACGAACCTCTTGGTCGTGGACGAATTATTCACGGCGACGGTGCTATCTATCAACGAGTTCGATTTGATGCAGTTTTGTTTTGCATGGATGATTATGAAGTGGTTGAAGGCGCAGTTTCTGAAGTCAACGAGTTCGGAGCATTCGTTCGAATTGGACCAATGGAAGCTTTGCTCCACAAGTCACAAATTATGGAAGACCAAGTTGAAGCAAACGTTGGCGCTGGAATTATTCAAGGCCGCCAATCAAGCCGAAGCATTGGTGTTGGTGACTCAGTTCGAGCCCGTATCGTATCCCTTTCCCCAGACACCTCCGATCCTCGACGCTCAAAGATTGGTTTGACCAGTAAGCAACCAGGACTTGGATGCCACGACTGGCTCGGCGAAGATGCAAATGTGTGAGGTGTGAAGCATGGTTAAGATCCCTTTCGCATGCGGTGAATGTCACCTCGTTCTCGAAGATGGAGTGGATATGTGTCCTCGCCATCCGTCAGCCCGTGTATCTTCTGAACACCAAGGCTATGTCATTATCATGAATCCTCATCGCTCGGAAATTGCCAAGCGATTGAAGATTGAGCAACCGGGCAAATACGCCCTCAAAGTAAGCATTCGTTGAAGGAGATGAAAGTATGGATATAGTATCGCGAAAAGAAAACAAACTGCTCAACCGTGTGGAAATTGATTTCCGCTGGCAACATGAAGGACAATCTACACCATCTCGCAAAGCCGTTATGGATTTAGTCCGAACACTTGAACCGGGATCGAACCCTGACTGCATTGTCGTCAAGGAATGTAATACTCGCTTCGGTCAACCATTGACGACAGGTAAGGCATTCATCTACGCTGATGTTGGCTCAATGACTGTTGAACCTGAATATATTCACAAGCGACATGAACAATTCCGTTCAGCGTCACCAGCACCTGCTAAAGAAGGAGGTGACGAGTGATGGGAGACGGTCCTAAAGCTGGAGCAAAGTGGTCAAAGTACTCCGTTGGAGAAGATGGCACACTCACTCGTAAAGCAGAATTCTGCCCACAATGTGGTCCAGGTGTTTTCCTTGCAGTTCACTCGAACCGCAAATCGTGTGGCCGATGTGGTCATACTGAAACCAACGAATGAACTTCAGTTCATCATTGAACGTAGATCGTTCAAGATACCTTCTGAATTCCAGTTATCATGTGTCCAGCGTACGCGTTGGTACCCATACTCATCAACCAAAACGACACCGTCGGTGTGTTGGACATCATAGTACACTGTATGTCCTCTGGCAAGACTGGTACTGCTGTTCGCCTCGGTAAGTACAACTCCAATTGAGAAATCAGTCCAGACCTCTTCCAGGAGTGAGAGGTTCTCCTCAGTTTCTACAGTGGTTGTAAGGTGCGGCCAAGTGACATTGTACTGCTCCATGTATTCCGTGAGGGCAATTGGACCATCACGCCAAGGGTCAACTGTAATCGAAATGAAACTGACATTGGAACGCTCATTCTCACTGAGTTGAGACTCGAGCCATTTCATGTCGGAAGTTGTTGTTGGACAAACATCAGGGCAATTGACATAGATGAAACCAAAAACCACAATATTCCCATCCAAACTTGTAGAATTGAAGAGAGAATTATTATTGTCTTGTAATCCAAATGCTCGGTACGATTGTACTGGATTGATGTCTTCACCTTGGTAGTAGTCTGGATCAGCTGGATTCAAACAACCAGCAGTCGCCACCATGATGGAAAGACAAATCACAACAAAGTACTTGTTCACTGTGATGCCTCAGTCATTGGAACGCTGGCCTCGAACAAAGGCAGCACCGATGACGACAAGGAGTATCCATGTCGTATTCCAAAGCAAGCCTTGTATGTCAACTCTGTCTTCGACTGAATCAAACAGTTCGGGCATGTGAGAATAGAGAGTTTGTGCAGCATTGCCGCCAGGAGGACCACCGCCACCTTGGCCGCCTCCAGCATTGGAGTCATCAGCAATGCCATGATAACAGAGCAAAAAGTACGGGAAACCAATCATTGGGACAGTATCGCCATTGGTGTCAACGACCGTCGAACTTGAACCACTCAATGGCGTTGAGACGTAGTAGTATGTTCCTTGAGGATATTCAGGTGTAGGTCCATATCGGCCATTGCACTGGTCTAAATCACCCGAACCACTGACATAGTTCCAATCGTCGATTCCATTGTAACCTTGGTCACCACCCTCGCTGGTACGTTCAACAGCATAGGAAGATTTCATGCCTTTGACTGCTCCACTGTCATCCCATGTATACATGCCATAGATTGGATAGCCATCGAATGACCATCCGATGATCGGTGAATGTTTGGTGGAATCAATCAGACTCCAGTCGTAATCTTGCATTGTTTCCCCTGTTTCAGGTTCCCAATACTGGCACATTGCATCCCAGTGGTAATGTACACCAGTTGGGCCAGCGTGTGCCCCACAATATCCGAGGTCAATCGGTTGACGGTCTTCGGTGAAGTAGAAGAAATCAAGAGCGACTGCATCCCCACCTGGGCCTTCTTCTGGTCCAAAAATAGGGACTCCGTTTGCTGCAACTGCCACTTGTCCTCGATCCGCTGCGCATTCCCATTGTCCATTTGCTGCAGGGCAATTTGTAGAGGTGTGGCCGCCGGTTGTATCGTTGGTTGGATTCAAAGGTATACTCCATGTATGAGATTGTACATCACCAGGTCCGAAAGCAGAAACCCAGTTGTGGTTCGGGATCCCATTCGAATTGACGTTCATTTCTGTTGAAGATACAAATACAATCACATCACATTTGAACCAAGGACCTGAACCGCTACCGTTCGGTGCATTGACACCATTGGTATTGGCATTGTAGTTATTGCCTTGTCCGTTATCATCACGAACCCATGGCCCATTATCATCTTGGCAATACCATGAATCTTCAGCAGACCAGTCTGGAAGTGTACATCCATCTGCCCCAACAACATCTCCAAGTGGAGTGTTTGGACATTGGTCCAGAGCATCGTTCACACCGTCTGCGTCACCGTCTTTTTGTGAATCTGCACAACCATCTACATCGACAACCTCTCCGCTCGGAGTATTTGGACAGAGGTCAAGAACATTGTTGACCATGTCAGAATCATCATCCTTTTGAGATTCAGAACATCCATTGGCATCGACGCTTTCCGAAGTTGGCGTGTTAGCGCATTGGTCAACATCGTCCATCACACCGTCCATGTCGGTATCAGTTTCGGATTCAGAACATCCAGTAGCGTAAACAGGCTCTCCTTCCGGAGTTGAATCGCACTGGTCTGCTTCGTCAAGAACACCATCACTATCGATATCAGTTTCCGGTTCTGGAGGTACAGGCAGATTGACTTTGATGGTCGAGGATGATTCAGTAAACAATCCACACGAAGCGATGATATCACCCTCAGTATTGTGGTATGACGTGTTGACTGACATGCTGTATTCTCCAGTCGTTGTGTTTTCATCACCATCGATGAGACGTGCTGGACTTTGACCCTGTGGATGATACTCTACACTGCAAGTACTTGGGAATTTATGGAGCATTAAGCCTTGTAGGGTCCCAATTGAGGAACCCTCTTCGGGTTGAATCCAAAGGAATGAAAGAAGAACATCATTTTCTTCCGGAGTAACGATGGTTAATTGAGAAATTGAAACATTGCTTGTCAACCCTTCAGCATCAGTGGCTTGAATTTGTAAAACCCAAGTTCCTGGTTGTGAACGTTCAGTCATGATTGACCACGAACCATCGGATGATGAAGTTGTACTGTGGGGCTCACCAGTTTGTTCAAGGGTATTGGCATCAATGATCACCATTGTCACCGTTGTCGTCGAAAGTTCTTCATCGAGAACAAATCCATCGATACTTGCGTTTTCACCGTCCCATTGATGAATGAATTCCGCCGCATTCAAGATGCTTGGTGAAGAATTAACTGGAGTGATTGGGTCTTGCTGTGCCTGCTCATCGGTGGCTGTTTCTTCATCACTCGTGGTCTCGTTCACCATCAGTAAAAACCCAGAACTCACCATAAGCAAAGCGAGAACTGCACTGAGAACAATCATCTTTGTTTCCATATCACGGAATATTTTGGAATTCCATATAATCTTTCGGCGCGGTTGGAGGGCCCTGTATCAATTATTCTAGAATGAAGATTCAACGAACTCGCCACTGTTCATGAGTATGAGTGTCAAATCTTTATGGGTGACCAGTTGAACTGGGATCTCATCGAAATCGTATCGTTGCTGTATTGATTCTGAAAAAAGAACTTCCTCGCGCCATCCAGCAATATGCCAAGCGTCATGTTTGACACTCCATATTGCATGTTGAACCGGACCTTTGAGTTTGAGAAGTATCTGTGGTGTATCTGGGCGCTGCCAAATGACATCACCGTTCTCAAAACAAAGAAGATGGCTTTCCTCATGGCTGTAGACCGAATTAAGGATTCCATCACATTCAACGACATCAGAACTCAATAATTCTCCATTTTCACACTGATAGACATTGTGAGCAGCACCTCTCGACCAAATATGCAGCAGAGGCCCTTCAATAGAGGCTGAAATAACGACTTCTCCATGCGGGAATCGTTCTAATTCTTCCCATCGTGGTTCAGGCATTCTCCAATGTTCTGATTTATCAATTCCCATTGCATAGATTCCTTTTTTCCAGAGAATAAACACAAATTGTTCCTCAGTTGAGCATAATGCAAGAGGTTCAGCATCCAATACATGGGACCAAACAACTCCAGCTGGATGGATTGCAGAGTCGATGGATGTTCGAGTACGAAGTTCCCCTCGATCTGAACCATCTTCAAATCCTTTATCCAATTCAAACGATGCCATACGTGCGAGCATAAGTTCATGATCGACCCAGGTAACAATCAGTTCTTTTCCAAGCAATGCAGTGCTTTGTACAGGACAAGGGAATGGTTTTCGAACTTCACCAATTTTCTGTAATTTCGAATCCAGTTTGAGAAATTCTCCATCGATGCCTACTGCGATGTAACCTTCAGCCCACTGCCATATTTGGGCAGGGTGAAACGGCAATGGCTCCACACTCAACTCGGTCATGGCAAGGGGTTGTGGTGGCACTTTGTCAATACTCGTATGTGCGAGATATGAAATGTCGTTGATGTTACCGCTTCGCATGGGCGATGTTCATGTTGTCTTGATTGCAGTCAGTGCAAGTGATATTGCTTCAACAAACCAAGCAGATGCTTTGAGACGAATCGCAGAATGGAATGATTTTGAATCCGTCGAAGGTCATCAAGCATATTCTCGACTTCATGTGAGAATGTGGGTCCTTCCCGGTAGTATTCTCCAAGAAGACTTTCTCGCCCGCCGATGGAAACAGTCAACAGGAGAGACTGTTGATGAAATTATTTTCCCGTCTCGACATTCTGCAGCAAGTGGCCGGCCATCGTTAACACTCCACCCGATTGGAGTCATGCAACTCGATACTGATGCAACTCCTCCATATGGCGGTAAGGCAGGGGATGCACCTCCACCATCGACCCGACTCGCCTCGTGGTGGCAAGAACTGGTTCGTATGTCCGAACATGCAGAACTTGGTGAGGAGTTTGATTCATCACTCGAAGTGACTCATCATGGGCCATGGTTGGAAGTTCCATCACTGTTCATTGAAGTTGGTTCAACTTCTGCGACCTGGGGCCATGTAGGTGCGGCTGAGTTTTTGGCAGATATTATTCACCGTGGACTTGGTTTGGATGGTGGGCGAGGGTTCGGTTCTTGGGATTCACAACGTGATGCTGGCCTTCCAGTCTTGATCACCCTTGGTGGTGGCCATTATGCACCACGTGCCAATCATCTCGCACTTCATTCTGGTCTCCAACTTGGTCACATGCTTGCAACATATGCTCTTCCTTTCACTGCTCCTGAAATGGAAGGTGATGAGCCAGGAGGGAATTGGAAACAATCTTTGAATGCGGCGTATATTGCTACCAAAAAAGCATACCCGAATGGTAAGATCATTTTTTCAATGGATAAAAAAGCGTTCAAGGGATGGCAACGACAGGCACTACGCAACCATCTCGAAGTCCTTCAAGCCCCTTTGTTGACTTCAAAAGGTGTCTTGGCTCTTTTGGATGAGATTTGAGCAGGACAATTTGAGGTAAGCCTCAAGAGTCTCCTCTACTGACGGGTAATTGGGTGGGTACATGGTGAGTTGGTTTTCCAAGTCAATCGTCGCAATGACTGTCCGAATGCCGAAATGGTTTGTCGGCTGGGTTTCTCGACGCTATGTAGCTGGCCCTACCTTGGCAGACGCGGTTTCAATCATGCAACGACTCTCAAAGGAGAATGCATGTTTTACAATCGATGTGCTCGGAGAAGAAATTACTTCTCTGACCGAGGCGCAATATTTTTTAGATGAGTATTTGGCGGTCATTGCAGCAATTCATAAGCATAATCTGGATGCAAACCTTTCGATTAAACCAACTGCTTTTGGTCTACTTATCGATGCAAAGCAAGGAATGAAAAACATTGAACAACTCGTTCGAATAGCAAGTGAGCACGACCTTTTTGTGCGACTCGATATGGAAGATTACCGAGTGACTACAACAACCATTCAAGTTGTTCTTGACCTTCACAAACAAGGTCTGACCAATGTGGGTGTTGTTTTACAAGGCCGATTATTCCGTACTCTTGACGACATTAATTTCCTTGAAACGGAACTTGGTCCTGCTGCTGATTACCGCATCTGTAAGGGGATTTACCTTGAGTCAGAAGATATTGCCTACACTTCCTACCAAGACATTGTTGATGCAACAAATGCCTGTATCGACCGAATGCTAGCGGCCGGTTCATACTGCTCAATTGCAACCCATGATCTTCCAGTTGTCAAATATGCGAAATCTGCATTAGATTCACACGGAATGGGTCCGAATATCCCTGACCCTCGTCCAAATGCCGGTCCTTCTCGAACTGCGAAAGGTCCTGGTTATGAATTTCAAATGCTTCTCGGAGTACGTGGACCTCTTCGTAGGAAATTAGCAAAGGAAGGGCATCGTACACGAGTTTACATTCCATACGGAGAACAATGGTATGAGTACAGTATTCGTCGATTAAAGGAGAATCCAACCATTGGAACTCAAGTTGCAAAGGCATTCATCATGCCATGGACAAACCGACCTTGATCAGTTTCGTGGTCGCTTGGTTTTTCGCTTGTTCGTAGGTGTGACACCTTTCTTGGTAATTTCCTTTGGAAGGACTGGGTCGGGATTGAATCCGAGTTTACCTTCCTTCCAAGCTTGACGACGTTCTCGAGGAGTTCGAGGTGCGAAATATTCTGCAACCGGTGGTTCATGGAGGTACATACGCTTGATATCATGAGCTTCAACTGTGCCTCGAAGTGTTCGAGCATGACCCATGTGAATGGCACGAATTCGCCAAGTTTGACCTCCAAGGTCCATGAGATTCCCAGCAGTGAATGTTTTGTCAGCAGGAACAACGAGCACATCAGATGAAGAATCTTCTCCACGGGTCATTGTGAGTTTAACACGGACCATGTCACATCGTAGTGCAGAAGCACGAACGACGAGACTTGCATCACTGTGTTTGACGTATCTTCCATCTTTCATTTCGATTTGATTGATGGACCACAATTTATCATCTTCTTGGAATACATCTTCCAGTTCTAGTTTTTCGTCTGCATCAATCTCGATGATCCTTGTGATCGATGAAGGACCTTCGGTAAGAACAAATGGAATCTTTAACACAGGAGGTGGGCGGATGTGAACAGTATGCACTTTGCTGCACTCTTCACACTTCAACAAGTAATCTGCACCATCGCCCTTTGGCTTTTCATTGAGAATGATATGGCCCATGAGTTCGTCACAATCAGGGCAATGGACAGCATTTTCGAGTAAAATCTCATCTTCACCGACAAAGCCATCATCTTCGGCTTCATTTTCAAGCAAAACTTCATCTTCTTCGATGAAATCATCCTCTTCGACAGTGTCATCCATGGATATCCCTGTCTATGCGCTATGGCTCTCCCGTTTGAAGCCACCGGCTCAACTGCATAAGCGAGCCTTGAAGGAGTTTCGCCGGAAGGCACCGACATGGCGGAACAAGAAAGTGTCGATTCCGAAGTTGGAAAAGAGCATGTACTCGCCCATTTACTCTCTGCCGATGACTCACGTCAACGCGATGAACCTGAAATCGCCAGTAATATCGGTACACAATTGCAACACATGGCCCTAAGCACATGGTCCATCTCCATATTACGCCGGCTTCGCGATGCTTTCGGACGGCTAAAACCTCAATCGATCTTAGAAGTTGGAGCAGGTATTGGCCATCGAAGCGCATGGATTTATGATTTGTTTGAAAAAGACGGAGCAACACCTGAACGCTATCAATTGGTTGAAGATGGTGCCAAATTCGCAGTCATTATTCGCCGTCTCATGCTACGGCATGATGCTGAATCTTACACGAAAATTGTCGTTGGTAATCTTGATGCGCTCATCGCTGAAACCAATGCTTGGCATGCGGCTTCCTCGACAGGCGTCGAGGTTGGAACGCCTCCTTTGGAAAATCAACACGATGCCATTATCGTTGATGGGACTTCTGAAAACCGGGCACGCTACGTCCAATCTTTGCTGCCTTTCCTTTCACCAAGTGGAGTTTTGTTTACCGTAGAGCCAGACATGCCGCTTGGAAATGTTGAGGAAGACGATAAAGAAGGTATGCGATTAGTCGATGGTTTCAATCAATGGATGGAATGTATTCAAACATCCAATGAAACGTATCATATTGCCTTCATGCCGTTATTCGGTGGTACATTGGTTGCGATGACCAAGAAGTAAAATCGATTTATCAATTTGCAGCATCAAGCAATGCTTGAATTTGCAACAAACCGTAGCCATAATCGTCATCGTGCCCCGATTGTCCTTCTTGGGGCGTGACCGATTGTTGAATCCAATCTTTGACTTGTTCAGTATTTGAAGATGAAGTTGCGTCAGCAAGTTCTGGGTTTTGTTGCAGGAGCAAAGCGATTGCTCCAGTCACATAAACGGTTGCAGCACTCGTCCCATCGACAAGAGACCATGACCCTTCATAATTGATGACGGCTACTTTTTCAGCAGGAGCGACCAATTCTGGTTTCTTATGTGGATCTGAACGAGGTGCAAGGAGTGGTAGGGGTAATATTCTCCCGTTGTTGTCTCCAGTCGATGAACCAATCCAGTGTTCACCAGATTGAGTGGCGCCGCCGACACAGATGACCAAGCGTTCACCACAAGGGTTTGCGACATCACCATCGTCATTTGCACCTCCATCATTTCCTGCCGCAGCAACCACGAAGATACCCTGGTCAATTGCATCGTTCGTTGCCTCATCAGAGCCACGTCCTGAGCCTATGTCGAATGGTAAGAAGTCCGGAGCGCCTCCGAGTGAGAGCGAGATAATGTCTGCATCATTAGATGCACACCAATCGATCGCCTCGGCAACGATTTCATCAGAACCTGAACCATCTTTACCCAATGCTTTGGCAACGAGTAAGTCGACTCGGGGGGCAATTCCTTTCATCCATCCATCGGCGACAAGAATTCCAGCCATACTTGTGCCATGGCCATTGTCATCATAGGGTGTTGATTTGGCTTGAATGAAATCCTTCCACAAAACGATATTAAAGGATTCAAGGTCTTTATGTTCAAGCATAATTCCAGAATCGACAATGCATACCCTGACATTATCACCGCTGAGTTTGATTCCAGAGAAGCCAATTAAATCAGAATATATTTCTTGTGATTCGATGGCTTGGTCGCCAGGTCGGTATGAGACTAATCCGTTTTCACCAAACACGATGAATCCAATATACACCATCGATGCGAGAATCAAGATGGCAACTCCAATTGAAAGTGCACGCTGGACAAATGCTAAGTTTTCTTCAAGTGGTTCACTTTGAAGTTGCGGGGTGAGGTGCTCAGAATTTGGATCTTGGTATGGAGGTGGAGCCCAAATGTTACTCTCCTCTTCCTCCATTCATTCACCTCATTGGTTAACTAAATGCGTGCACTGCTTCAGAGAATATTTCTGCAAAGAGTCGAGCTTCTTCTTCAGTGTTGTAAAGATAGGCTGAGGCTCGTAGAGAACCGTTCGAGTGACCACGTGAATTAAACCATGAATGTACACAATGCTGGCCACTACGGACCATCACTCCAGCCGCCTCATCCAAGAGTATACTGATATCATGCACAGGAATGTCTCCCATCAGAACCGAGCATATGCCTCCACGCTTTCGTGCATCCAACGGTCCGATGATTTCGATTCCAGGTAAATCTTTGATACCATCTGTCATGATTTGATTTAATCGAATTTCATGCTTATTGACCTCATTCAGGTCGATATTTGAAAGATAATCCACAGCCGCACCCGTCCCAATCATCCCCGCGAAGTTCCCTAACCCTCCTTCGAAACGACCGGGCGGAGAGGCCCATTTAATTGAATCATAGGTTGCATTTTCTACCGTCTGACCACCCGCTTGTATTGTACGCAGGCCATCGAGTAAGTCGTAGCGACCCCAGAGTCCTCCCATTCCAGAGGGTCCACACATCTTGTGAACTGAGAACGCTAAAAAGTCGATGTCAAGGTCTTGTACATCGACGTTCATGTGCGGTGTCGATTGTGCCCCATCAACGCAAACCAGTGCGCCGTGATCGTGGGCAACTTTACTGATTTCTTTGAGTGGAATCTTGACACCATCAAGATTTCCTACATGGCTCATCGACACAAGTTTCAGTCGAGAACCTGCATCGGCACATGATTTCTCAAAAGCCTCCATGTCAAACGTATTGTCTGCATGTGAGGCAACGACTTGATGGTCAATCCCTTGTTCCTGTTCGAGTTGGAGCCATGGTACCAAATTAGAATTATGCTCACGGTCGGTTGTCAGTACCACGTCTCCTTTCGACCATGATAATCCGTGCGCAACTTGGTTCAGTGAATGTGTAGCATTCCTCGTGAACACGACTTCACTGGCAGATTCAGCATTCAAAAAATGTTGCAGTTTGGAACGGGAATTGGAAACTGCCCGTGATACTTTTGTTCCATATCGGTGAACTGACCTTCCTCCACAACCAGGATTCAGTGTGTAATATTCATTGATGGCATTTACGACAGAATCCGGCTTTAAGGTCACGCAAGCGTTATCCAAGTACGCCGGAGCATCATCTTCACGCAATGTCGGGAAATCTTCACGTAACTTCTTCGTATTCATCACCAAGCCTCCAAGTCAGGTAGGAAATCAAGTGCAGGGGCATTGATTTCACATTGTGGACAATCATATCGAGTCGGTGTAACTGTTGAACAGAGTTTGCATTTTGAACCGATGAGGTTCGTTTCCGAACATCCTTCTGTCAGGCAAGGAACAGTTATGACTCCATCTTTGTTTCGAACTATATTCACGGATACTTCACATTCAGGACATCGTGATTCGGTGCCATCAGAATTTGAATCCTCTCCGTCCAATTCCATCTCGGCATTAATTGCAGCTCGCGTTTTAACCTGTGTGCCAGAGCCGAGCATTCGTTGAGGGTACCATATGAGACCAATGAAGAGAGGAATAGAGATACTTCCTGTGATAATATGTGTTGCCAATGAACTGATTCGTTCTGCACCTCTTTCAGCGACAAAATGTGCGCCAGACCATGCCGATATGGTAATCATTACGAACCAGAGTGTCAGAACCAATCCCCATCCACGGAGCGAATGTTCAGCCATTTCCATTTCCATTAACCGCACGTCCTCGTGAACATGGTACTCCTCTACATGATAATCGCGTGTTTCGACAACGGCT
>CAJJCQ010000069.1 GCA_905182725.1 uncultured Candidatus Poseidoniales archaeon | reverse complement strand
GCATAATTTCATCATATAATCGCTTCGAAGCACGATTACAATTGAGGCACAGAACCCGCATGGTAGTGCTAGGTTGAATTTGTTATCAACATATACCCAAATGCATGGGTCTCTCCATATTACCCTTGTACACGAATTAAACACTCACATGGGTTCTCAGTGGGTCATATACAACGCTACCCACGTATACAAGGGAAAGAGAGAACGTCCGCATAGACGAGGGTGCTCAAATCAAAATGAACCGTGAAAATATCCACCGGAATAGAATGACCTAGAAGGGTGTAAAAGGAGTGCCGGGGGCAGGATTCGAACCTGCGAAGCTTTACGCAGAGGATCTTGAGTCCACCCCCTTTGACCGCTCGGGAACCCCGGCTTGCTGTTGAGGCTAGAACCAACTGTTTTTGACTATTCCTCTTGAGTTAAATCAACTAAATCCTTCGGACGAGGCGGCGGTAGGGTTCGGTGGTCCATTGCAGAATGGACTTGATGTGTAGTAAATTGATGGTTTTTTTCTCGGCGATGAAGGAGTGCAGCCACAAAAACGCCACTTGCGAGCAGGAATACAAGTCCTGCAAAGCCAAGGGCGGTAACGGTCTGACTGTCCTGGTTTTGATAGGCTTGAACATCAGCCACAGGTATTGGGACATTACCAGTGTAATTCACAATTTTAACCGTAATTCCCAAACGACCAGTCTTCCAAGCCTCAACTTCCCATTCATAATCAATCCAAGAACCTGCTTCGATCATACTGGAATTCGAGGCCAAAAGTCGCCCAACGTCATCGTAACATTCCACCGTCATGTTCCCTGAAAGAACACCGGTGTTCGAAACGCGGACGAAGATCGAAAGTTGTTCACCAACAACCGGCCGGTAAGGTGTTACAATAATGTCTTCAAACTGCGGTTCAAAAGCCATCCATCTGAATTGCGGCGTTAACGGTAAGCCTTCGGTTCCAAATCCTGAGATTGCTCTTCCAGACAGGTCATTACCACTAAACCAAACCAACAATTGATCATTCTTGACAAGTAAAGACTCATTTGAAGGCTGAAGGTTTACATTCGAAGCAAAAGTAGAGGTCGGTCCAGCCCCACTCAAATAATCAAGAGAGGAAGACCCTGCTGAGTTTTCAATCTCCATTCCACCTCGAGTGAAATACCAATGCATGACGACTGAATCAAGGTTCATGCCTACTTCATCACTGACGCTTACAATCACTTCTTGGTCTTCAAAAGAGTCTGAATCGACGTGCGAAAGAATTCCAGGTGGTATCGAGAGAATTGGAGAGTCTTGGTCAAAAGTAATATTGAATGTACGGAAAGAGAGAAGAAGAGGAATCCCAATAATTTCCAAATCTAAGGTTGCCTGACGATGTCGAAGAATCATAGAATCTAAAGGAAGAGACATCGATAAATTCCCAGTTAAGGAGAAACTCGAATTGTGTTGGACAGAGCGTTCGCCATCAGAGAGAGTTGCTTGCAAGTACACTGATGCCGGCAGATATTGAGCTTGTTTCGTGGTATTTGCATAGTAGAGGGTCGTTTGGATCAGAAGATTGTCATCAGCATGGACCCATATCTCTGTATCAGTTAGAGCACCGAAGGGTTGAGTTTGATCTGTCATCCCGACCGAACCAAGGAACAGTTCAGTGGAGAGAGACCAATCAAAGACAGTCAAACGGGAAAGGCCTAGACCAAGGTTTTGACCTTCATCAAAGATTTTCAATGAAGGAGTTCCGGTTAAATTCGATGCATTGCTGACGTTCCATGCGATTCTAAATTTGATTTCAATGTTCCATTCTGCCTGTAGTGGTGTTTTCACCACATCAACAGTTGGTGGCATTTCAAAGCAGGCTGTATCGTAGGTAACGGTGTCAAATCGAGGATGATATTTGATTGAACAGTCTTCGCTTTGTTCGCGGCTAAGCAACGCCAATTCTAGATAATCAAGAGATGAAAGACCGTTTCCATCGGTAACCGAGAATGAAAAGGTGTGTTGGTTACCAATCAGAAGAGATGACTCGTATAAGTCAAAAGAAAGCGTTTCAGTATCAATCAATGTAGCGTATCGTTCTTGGATTTGGAAGGTGGCTAAATCAAGTTCCTCGCCAAAAGCCCCTCCACCGAGAAGGCTGTTTCCGGCTAAATCAAAACCTGAGACGACGATGCTTACTTTTCCTGAAGGTCGACCAACTGGTAGAATCTCTTGCCATGAAAGAAGTGGAAGGTCGATTTCTGCTGAAGTCAAACCCGAATTGAAGGTAACCGTTTGATTCACATATTCTTCTTCTTCCATCATTCCGTTTTCGTTCGAATCATGGCTTGCTTCAAGCCAATAACTGAACTGGATAGAGTTTGATAAACCTTCAGGGTCTTGGAGCATTAATCGCAATGCTACATCTTGTTGTGCGGTCCAAATGTGTCCATCAGCTGGCGCATAACCACCTGAATCTAAGATCAGTAAAGTGGTTGTTGTGGGTTCTACTTTATCGAAGATAAAGGGAATGCCTTGCGATGGGTTGGTTTGGTCAACACTTGTTGCTGTGTTTTCGGAGAGTGGGCCTGAGCGCTCAATATGAGGTGAGAGTAAGATCCGCGTATTACTCGGTAAAGCCTCGGTATTTGCAGGTGCATACATTGAAACTGAAAAATCACCATTTGAATCGACGTCTGCATACCATGATGACTTCCATTCAATTGGTTCATCGAGCCATTGGTCTGGTCCACCACTCAAGTTGAGTGGAGCCACAGCAGTTGCATCAATACGTATTTGAGCATCCCCTAAGCCAACATATGCCCCTAATATGCCTTCGAATCGAACTGTACCAGTAGCCTGCATACTTTGGTTTGCTTTGAGGTGGAATGGCCATTGCGGATTTGACCAATCATTTAGAATACGATTTGAATCATCGATAACATTGAAATTAATAACTTCTAAATCGTTCTCAATTTCGTTAAACAAGGTCTGCCTGAAGAGATGGGTTGGGCCTGTTGAGAAACCATCAATATCGATTCCTTTGGCGAAGAGATAGATGTCGTCAACATCGTCCATTAACCAATGGCTGGTAAAGGCCCAGGTAACTGAGCATGTGTTCACAGTGCATTGTATCGTGGATTGATTTTCAAGTATGGAAGCAAAACCAACGCCGTAAAGTTGACGGAATTGCGGTGAAGTATCGAGGTTAAATGCCTCGACTTCAACAAAGTGATCGGCATAGGAGTCTGAAGAAGAGAGCGTGAAAAGAATCGATGACAAATCAGGAGCATCCCAATCCAAAGAATGAGCATCGCCTCTCCAGTGTTGTGTTTCAAAAACGACTGTTTGTTTGGGAAGCCATCGAGTATGAGTTGGCGGTACTATACGGTCAACAAGTTTGGTTTGCATTGCATAACTCAAATTAACCATCACAGAACCTCGAGACGTTTGGACATTAAGTGGGATATCGAGCGATAATGTGGGTGATGCGTTGTATGCACTTTGTAGAATACTGTTCAGTGTTTGGTGAGAGAGTTGGGTCATCAATGATTGATGATGGGGGATAAATTGTAATTGTGAGAAGGCAACTGTAAAATTACCATTCAATTGTAATTGTATAGCGCAGGCATCCAAATGGGCACTGAGTTGTGTTTGGCTATGGCATGTACCTGTTGTTTGAATTCGGTGGTATTGAATCGATGATGTTGCTTCAAAGGAATCTCCTTGGGAAAACGGTGCGTGTCGTATCCAAGCAGAAGTCCCGTCTGTCTCAACCGCCATCAAGAAACTGATGTCATAGGATGATGCTGTTTGTTCTGGCCCATCATCGCGAGCAACAAGTACAGTCAAATTAGCGTACGTAATTCCTCCTGTATACGAAAATTGAAGCGATTGTGCACTCGATTCCAAAGTGGAATCAGGTGTTTCAATACCGTAGAAATTACGGTTTAAGCCAAATTCATCACTTGCATTTGATTCGGGCCACGAAAAGAGTTCAGTGCTTTCCATTCCCAGCTCAATGATTGGTTGAGTCGGTGCACGAGCACAAGTGGGTTCGAAAAGGAAACCTGCGAGTGATTCTCCAGGGAACCAAGTCAATGAAAAGTCGGTTGCTAATTGAGGTCGTCCTTGCCGTTCGATGGTTTGTGTGAGTGTTGGACGGATTGTACCATCCCATTGACTGGAAATCACTGAGTATTGGCCATGGGATGTCGTGAGGTTACCCGCAATCGTTTGGAATTTTGCTTTTTGGAAAGGGCAGAGAGCGTTCGTGGTCCAAAGGAGAGACACAAGGTTCGTGGTTGCTTTCGATACAACTGCATGATCAGCATTGATTTCGAGTTCGTGAAGATTTGAGCCACTGTACTCCCCAAGGTGTGAGAGGTGATAGCCATCAAAGAACGTCAGTGTTCCGATTGATAATCGTTCAATATACGGCGTAATTAACCGGTCAAGACTTGTCAGATGTACACGAACATACAGATGAGGGAATTGAGTAACATCAAGTGGCAAATCAAGTGGCAGCGTTTGATTCTGATAGCCTAGAAGTGGTGTCCCATTGGCGTCAAGAATGTCAAACCGCACCGTTGAATTCTCTGGTTCATGGACAAAACCATCCAATTGCCCCCAACCAAAGATTGGGTCGGGCGTCAGAACTTCAGAAGTCCAAGTTCCTGCAGGTTCATACACATCGATTTCAATTCCTGCATCATCAATATACCATCCATCTAACTCGATCAGTTGGTCAGAAAAGAAACTGAATTTGGCACGAACAGTAGAGCCTGTGAGATTTGATACATCAAATTCTTTGAGGTCGAAGCCTCGTTGAACGTTATGGCACCCTCCAACAACTGAGGACCCATCAAAAATTCCTTGGTTGTGGAATGGAGAGAAACTGTTCACTGTTGACAATTGGTCGTGGAATGTACCAAGAGTTGGTGGGATAAACCACCAAGACTCACCACCATCAGTCGAAATGGAGACTGCACCACCGTCCCAGCTTGATTCAGTACAAATCCAACTTCGAAAGGTGAGTCGAGCAGTCGAATTCTCGGGAATTCGATATTCTGGTGAATAGAGGTCTGTCCACATATCACTTCGATATTCATCATCCAAATAGATCCCTGCGCCGTTCATTCCAGAATGCCAAACCCCAGGGCCAAAGCCAGATGAATTGCTTGTAGGTCCTACTTCCCAACGTCGATTTGACTGTGCCCATAATGACCAACCTACGGGTAATTCGTGGCCGGATTCAAAATCATAGGTGAAAGTACTCGGAGTATTATGCTCGAATTGCGTAAGCCATTGCCATTCATTTGGTCCTGAGGGGCTTTCGAGCCAACCATCGGTTGAGCCGTTCATCCCTGTTGGTTGATTGGTGAAATTATTCAATCGACGTATGACTTCAGAGGGTGTGCCCCGATTGGTCCAAACACTCAAATCATCAAGAGCAACTCCTTCCCAGCCAGAGGATGTTGTCCCACCATAATTGACTTGTGAATTCGTTTGCACATTCAATCGAAGAAGGGCATGACTGGCGTTCTGTGGAGCGTTAAAGGTCCACGGAAGTGAATAGCGTACAGGACACCATTCATTCAATGAATCACCGCCATTGAACCAGCGACCACTGCAAATTGCACCCATGGATGGATGACCGGGGTGTGTCGAGATTGGCGAATAGGTCGAACCATTGTCAAGTGAAAGCCATGCAGTGAGATAATCACTTGAGCCCCCTTGAATATCCCAATTCACCCACACTTCCAATTCGACATTTTGGCCAGTTGCGTTTGAAAGATTGAGAGGGAACACCAAGTCACCGTAAGCATTGGCAGCGTAATCACCAGAAGTATTGCCGTGGAACCATGCACCGAAATCATCACCTTGATTGTACAAGGCGAAATTATCAATAAACCATCCACCGCGTATTCCAGAACTTGAACTTGTTTGGAAGCAAAGGCGGAATTGAACGCTTGTCTGCATATCGCTAACATAATCGTCAAGTTGGAATTGCGATCGACTCCAATTGGTTTCTTCCCCATTCCAAACAGTTGTTGGAGAGTGATTCAAGTTTGAAGTAGAAGAATAACCATCGAAGGGTGAAAGCAACCCCCATGTCCCATTTGCATACCGAATTTCGACCCATGCCGCATCGTCATCAAGCAGGGCAGTCCAATGCTCAAAAGAGAGGGTGAGATTTTTGACAAAAGAAGGAGTTGCCATCAGTGGTGAGCGAAGGCATCCTTCCATCTCTGGTCCAAGATCACCTCGTGCTTGCGTGGCTAAAAAACCAATTGAGTTCGAGCCATTCGTTGGAACAAGCATACCGGAACCGGAGGAAAAAGGAACAAGACTTGGTTGTTGGATGGACCATGCTTCGTGATCGCTGCCCGTCCCCATCCATCCAGGTGCAACGATAACGGATGATTCAAAGTCGGTGATGGTTCCAAGCGATGAATTGGTAGCCAATGTCAATTTCCCACCATGTCCAATACCATTGGTCAATTCATGCGTTCCATTCCATTGATTCGAGGCTGTGACGCCGAATTGAGTCCCATTGTTGGACGAGACATTCCAAAGCGGTTCGACTTCAAGGGTTCCACTCAAAAAAGTGTTATTTGAAGGAACGACAACAGTCGAAGATAAACTGGTATTCACGCTTGACTGATTCAATCCCGGATGAAAGTACAATTCGCCTGTTGTATCTTGTACAGGTTCTGGAAGTAAGGTCGACGAAAACGAAGCGTCAGAGGCAGCGCTTAGCGTACCACTTAGCATCAAAAAGACCAGTAAAAAAGCAGTACCTGACGACCTTCGAAAGTCGTTCGATGAACCGTAATTTTTCAACACTGGGAAAACACCTCGCTGTGCGAGGTTTGGCCATGGATTATCAATCAGCGCGCTTGATGTTTGATAAATCAACGATGAAGGGTTCAAAGTATGTCGGCCATAGGAGTGAACGATGTCCAACCTCGGCGACCTTGACAGTGCTCAGTCACGCGAGATCGAAGAGCAGCTATTTGCCACCCATCGACTGCAAATTAATCGACATGTCCCCGTCCCTCTTCCCCGTCAAGACTTTTGGAATAAGATACATCAATTACTCACAAGTTTAGATTTAGAGATTCAAAATATGCTGATGAAAGGCATGACTGGTATGCGTTTGCAGAATTTGCAAAAGCGACAAGCAAATATTCGACTCATCGCTTCGGAGTTAGCTCGTAAGCGGTTAGTAGCATTGATGCAGCACGTATCATCACAATCGTTACGGACATCGACTCAACCAGGAGTTACCCAAGATTTGCCTGCACTCGATTGGCAACGTCATGACCCGGCGGAGAAAGCAATTTACCATATGATGCAAGTTCAAATAGACCGATTCAAGATGGAAGTGGATTGGAGTTCAATGCAAAATGGAATCGCTGGTGAAACGATGCAAGGGCAAATACGGCATGCTCCTGGCACGGTTCAACTCGATTCTTTCATCGAAACAAACCTCACAGGTTCTGCTCCACCCGATTTAGCGTTTGAAGACCGTGAACACCCCGCAGAAGCATTCGAATCCACTGGAGATGAAGAAGAACGGTTTATCGATGAGGAATGGCCTGACTTGGATGAGTATATTCATGCAGATTTGACCGAAGACGTTTCGAAGAAAGTTGAAGTGGCAAGCGAAGTAAAACCTGCCGACTCAAATGAAAAACATGCAGCAGCATTAGAATTAGCGCCTTCAAAGAATGCTTCCTCCTCGATTGAGATGTTTGAGATGGAAGAACCTGAGGTCAAGCCGGATGCACCTGTAACGCTCGAACCATCAACTCCAATTGTTTCAGAAGAAACCAGTATTGAACCAGTACTCGAAGAAGAACTCGATCGAATTCGAGTTTTGATGGCAAGTCCAGAACCTATAGCCACAAAAACAGGAGAAGAACTCACACTCGAAGAAGGCGACATACATTTTGTCGATACTGAAACTGCGCAATGGCTCATTGATTCGGGTGTTGCTGAAGCCGCTCCACTTTGAATAAATATACGAGCAAGGCCTTTGCCGTGTTCTTAATCAATCGTACTGTTCCTCTTGGAACAGCCTTACGGCATACCACGTGTTGTAAAATCAATCCGTTCAACGAATCAGTTGACAGAGCGCATTGAAAGTTCAATGCTCACAGTATCTGGAATTTGAATTCGAGTCACTTGACGAAGAGCAGATTCGCCCTTACCGGAAGTGATGTCCATTTCAAGCAAACGCTTGTGGACACGGAGTTCCCAGTGGTCGTATGTTTCAACGCCTTCACCATCAGGTGCTTTGCGAACAGGAACAACAAGGTGTCGTGTTGGCAATGGGATCGGTCCGCGAAGAGTAATACCGCCACTATCACAGATAGTTTTGATTTGACTTGCAACTGTATCGATATCACGGTGGTTTTGTCCCGTAAGCTTGATGATTGTTATTGCTGCCATAGTGATCCCTCCGATTCATTCCAATATAAGTGAGGATCACTTCTTGTCAATCTTCAAACAAACGCCAGCTGCGACGGTCTTACCCATGTCACGGATAGCGAAGCGGGAGAGTTCAGGGAACGTATCCATTTGCTCAATTGCCATTGGCTTGTTTGGTTGGAAACGGATGAGACATGCGTCACCAGTCTTGAGGAAAGACGGGTTAGCTTCCTTACCAGCTTTGTTGGTCTTCTCGAGAAGTTCGAGGAAACGAACTGCAACTTGTGCGGTGTGTGCGTGGAAAACAGGTGTGTATCCAACGGAAACTGCCTTTGGAATATCCATAAGTTGAATTTGTCCAACGAAAGTTTCGTCGTGACGAACGAACATAGGCTCGTTGTCAGTGTATCCTGCAACGTCACCACGGCGGATGTCGACTTGAGCAAGACCACGGACGTTGAAACCAACGTTGTCTCCAGGCTTAGCCTTAGGGACCATTGTGTGGTGCATTTCGATCGACTTGACTTCAGCAGACTTTTGTGAAGGGTTAAAGACAACAGTCTTTCCAACATTCAAAGTTCCAGTTTCAATCTTACCGACTGGCACTGTTCCGATACCGGAGATCTTGTAGACATCCTGAATTGGCAAACGGAGAGGCTTGTTGACTGGCTTGTTTGGCATGGTGAGTTTGTCGATAGCTTCGAAGAGTGTAGGACCCTTGTACCATGAACAGTTTTCTGACTTGTTGTAAACGTTGTCGCCGAGCAAAGAAGAAGCAGGGATCATTGGGATATCATCCGGCTTGAATCCTGCCATCTTGAGAAGGTTACCAACTTCAGCACATGCTGTCTTGTACTTTTCTTCGGACCAGTCAACACCGGAAATATCCATTTTGTTAACGTGAACGATGATTTGCTTAACACCAAGTACCTTTGCAAGGAAAGCGTGTTCCTTGGTTTGGGCGTTGACACCGTCGTTAGCAGCACAGAGGAGGACCGCTGCGTCAGCTTGTGATGCACCAGTAATCATGTTCTTGACGAAATCTCGGTGACCTGGAGCGTCAATAACAGTCCAGTAGTAGTTTGGAGTGAAGAACTCTTTGTGAGCAACGTCGATGGTAATACCACGTTCGCGCTCTTCCTTGAGTCCGTCCATGACGTAAGCAAGACCGAAACCGGCTTTACCTGCCTCTTGAGCGAGTTTTTCATTCTTTTCAATAACGTGGCCTTCAATATGACCGGAGTCCAAAAGTAAACGTCCGACTGTTGTTGACTTTCCGTGATCGACGTGTCCGATGAACACGATGTTTAGGTGAGGCTTGCTCTTATCTTCCCATTGACTTCCCATGATAATTACTCCTTATCGAGTCCTCCGAACAACCACCCCTATTTGAAAACCGCGACGCGCCAACACACAACCGAATCTGGATATATGCGCTTCTATTCGCCCTTTAGAGTCAGCAGCATAGGTATTTACAAAGATTTTCCACTTTGATTCACTCAGCACCGTGAATCGTGCCGTCTTCTGCGATTTCATACAGACGGATGGTGCTGGTTGCACCTGAGATGGCTTTTGGACTGCCCGAGATGGCTACAACTCGGTCTCCAATACCAATGGTCCCTGCTTCGAGAAGTGAATGAAGAGAGGCCTGCATGGTCTGTGAGCCGCGTTCGAATTCTTCAACCATCAAACCTTCAACACCAGGAATCAATTGTAAACGGCGCATGGCACGAATTCGATTACTGACTGCTGTAACGGGGATGCCTGGACAATAGCCAGCAACCAAGCGGGCAGCATTTCCATGTTGTGTAGCTACAACGATTCGTTTCGCCTTTGAGATTTTGGCGAGTTCAACGCCTGCGTGCGCTACTGAACGAGTTGAGATAAACCTCGCCAAGACACTTGGGCGTTGTTCAGATGAAGTCAGTCCCTTTTCGCTCGCAACTGCAATTTTAGCCATTGTTTCAACAGCCGCAAGAGGATATTGGCCCAATGCTGTTTCTCCTGATAGCATGACTCCAGTAGCGCCATGTCGAATGGCCCCTGATACATCGCTGACTTCAGCACGGGTCGGGCGAGGTTGCAAGGTCATTGATTCAAGCATTTGAGTTGCGACAATGACAATCTTTCCTCGGGTGAGTGCACCATCAATAATACGTTGTTGCGCTTCAGGGACATCTTCAAGCGGTATCTCGACACCTAAATCTCCACGAGCAACCATGACCGCATCTGCAGAATCAAGAATTTCTTCAAGGTGTTCAAGAGCAACAGGGTGCTCTATTTTCGCAATCAAAGGTACGTGTAAGCCGGCTTCACGAATTGCTTTTTGCGCAGGTTCGAGGTCTTTGGCAGTTCGTACATAACTCACCGCGATGTAATCCGCTCCAGCCTTGAGTGCATGGGCTAATGCAGCTTCGTCGTTGGGACCGATCGCAGGAAGGTCAACCATTGTTCCAGGAACATTGACTCCTTTTCGTTCACTTACAATCCCTCCATCTTCGACAAGGCAATCAACGATGCCACCGGGTTGTTGTGGAGAATGAATCACCTTGAGGCGAATCAGGCCATCAGCAATGAGTACAGGGTCGCCCTCGTTTAATTCTGCAGAGAGGCCTTCGTATTCAACTGGGATCTTACCTGAATCAGCATTGTCCATTGATTTCTGGCCACAATGGAGTTGGATTGAAGCACCACGTTCCAGTATTACGACGCCCGGAAAACGACCTAAGCGAAGTTTTGGACCTGGTAAATCAGCGAGTATACATGTTGGTCGGCCCAATTTTTCTTCAAGAGAACGTATACGTTGATACAATGGCGTTTTGTCATCTGGAACACCATGTGAGTAGTTGAGGCGGCAGACGTTGACGCCTGCTTGAAGCAGAGAGAGTAAAGTCTCCTCGTCATCACAAGCAGGACCAATGGTGGCTACAATTCGTGTTCGGCGCATAAAAAGTCCTCAGTTGCCAAGAGTTAAACATCTATCTCAATAGAAACACTGTTTCAACGATAATGAAGCCGAATCACAAACGATTCAACTTGTAAGTCATTGACTTTTTCATTACGGATTTGGAAAACCCATTCACCGTCACCGTATGTTGATTCGGTATCGGTGAACATGTATGAACTGAGTGTAAGATGGACACAATCGTTGTTGTCTTCATCACAATCGCCATCGGTACGTTGATCTAAGGCCTTACTCGAGGTGTTACTCGCCTCTTCGTCTTCTTCATTGATGGCATGGATGTCGAGCTTCGCTCGGCAGTTTGTAGCACCTGGAAGAGTATCACAATCTTCGTCTTGTTGAGGGTAAGTGAGTTCACCAACGGCTTTACGGATGGTGTTGCCTTGGTCTTTGTCATACACGATGTTCACATCGAAATCAAGCGTTTGAGCATTTCCAGAGTTGTTGCCGCCCATTTCGAAATCGGACCATTTTCCAGCATAGCTGACATAGACTTTGATGGTATCAGAATCAGTCAAACCTGCACTGTT
>CAJJCQ010000068.1 GCA_905182725.1 uncultured Candidatus Poseidoniales archaeon | reverse complement strand
CCATCGGCCATGAATGGATGGTCAGATGAATATCCATCGAACATTGTGGGACCATCTGTATCAAAATACATTCCATTTACATTGTATTCACAATCACTTGCTTGGTGTGATGAAACTGAACGGCATTGCTCCCTCTCTTCTTCGGCAAAATCAAATAGTGCATCATTCCAAGCCCAATGCAAATCCACTGAAACAATGAGCATAAAAAAGACGATCAATACGCAAAAAATCGAATTGATTGTCCCCGGCAATTCTCGCTTATTAGCAATGAGGCTGTAAATTGGAATTTTGGTTTCCTTTTTCCCCTCTGTTTCTGCTCTGTTGAAGATGCTATACAATAAATACATAACAACTCCAATCAAAACCAAGGCTTGAAGAGAAAAGGTAGTTGAGTTCATAAAATCAAGTATTCGTGGAGGACAACCCTTTTGAGGATTCCTCTAAAAGAAAGGGTTTTGTGGGATATTAGTCAAGACTCGGTGAAAGGAGTGTCGAAAAAGCGACTTGCATTTTTCGATAAAAGTTGAGCGTCAAACGACGACTTAACACATCGCCATTACGTCGTACTGCTTCATCCAAGATTGCATTGTAAGCCATACACATCAAACGAGGTGAACGGCGAGCATCTTTGTCCAGCAACGGCAAAAGTCCGAGTGCATTCTTGCGATGGGCATGAATGTGGTCGATATAGTGACGCATGAAATTTTGCCACGCTTTGGTTCCGGCAAGGGTAGAATCACGAAGGTCAGAGTGGCTAATTCCAAATTTGGCAAGTTCTTCAGAAGGGATGTAGATACGGTTACGAGACAAATCTTCTTGAACATCTCTGAGTACATTGACGAGTTGAAGAAAAATGCCCATTTCCACGGCATTTCGGCGAGCATTTGGATCAGAGTAGCCATAAATTTCGATTAAACAAAGACCAACTGTTGAGGCAACACGGTAGCAATAGCGGCGTAAATCCTCAAAGCGTTCGTAAGTGGTTTCAAACAAGTCATCTTCCATGCCATTGATAAGTTCATGAAGATGAACAATTTCAATAGGATACCGTTGCAATGTATCTGCCAGAGCAATGAATACCGGGTCTGTCATTTTCACACCTGTTTCAATACCATCTAACTTTTCTCGGAATGAAAGTAAGGCTCGGAGACGAATAAAGTGCTCTTCTTTCGAATATAATGTATTAAATGTTCTTTCCTCGAGTAAGTCTTGACAATGCTTTTCAGTTAACAAATCCAAATGGCTCAAATCTTCATCAGGAAACCAATCACCATCAACAATGTCGTCAACTCGGCGACAAAAAGCATAGAGCGCATTGACTGATTTTCTTTTTGACTCCGGAAGGTATCTGAAAGATCGGAAAAACGAGGAAGATGCTCTCCTCGCTATGTGTTCACATTCAGTATAAGCAAGTTCAACGTGTTCACTAACACTCAAATCGGTTTCATCACTAAGAAGGAAGATTGACGACACATGATTCACCCAATGATTACATTCCACGCCTATTCATATTTGAAGTGTGGTTTTTTAACAACGACAAAAAAGCGGTCATCAAGCCAATTGAGTCCAATCGACATCAGCTTCAGCCATCTCAACATCTTCGACATCCATTTGAGCGAGTTGAAGTTTTCCGGAGAGTTCATCGTTCACTGCATGCCAATAGGAATATGCCTCGATCACCCAAATTCCAGATTCACGTGTACCGTTACCTGAACCTTTGACACCACCAAACGGCAAATGTGCTTCTGCTCCAGTTGTAGAATTATTGATTCCGGTCATTCCAGCCTTGATTCCGGTTTTGTAACGGTAGGCTTCTAATCGGTCATTGGTATAGATTGCTGATGACAAACCGTAAGGGCTTGCATTGGCAAGGTGGAGTGCATGTTCGAAATCATTTGCCTTACAGATTGTCACTGCTGGGCCAAAGACCTCTTCATTGAAGCATTCCATGCCTTCAGTGACTTCGGTGAACACGTGAGGCCACATGAAGACACCATCTTCAGCAGTTCCGAGGAAGTTTGCTGGTTTGTTGCTACTGGTAATACGACCTTGTCCAAAGATTTGCTTAGCGCCTGATGCGTTACACATATCGACACCTTTGAGGAAATCTTTTGCATACTTTTCAGACAACATTGGTCCATACAAGACTCCATCATGAGCAAGTGAATCTCCAATAGTAGTCGATTCGACTTTTGCCATGAACTTGGTCATGAACTCATCATAAATATCTTTGTGAAGAATCAAATTTCCAAGTGAAGTACATCGTTGTCCAGCTGTTCCAAAAGCACCCCAATAGGCGCCTTCCACTGCGTTATCGAGGTCTGCACTTGGCATAACAACCAATGGATTCTTTCCACCGAGTTCAAGAGAACATGAGACTAAATTTCGTCCGCAAACTTCTCCGATCATCTTTCCAACTTCGGTAGAGCCTGTGAACGAAATCTTATTCACACGGCCTGCATCGACTGCATCGACTAAGAATTGACCTGCGCCACTGCCTTTACCGTGAACCAAATTGATGACACCGTCTGGCAATCCTGCTTCATGCATGATACGTGCAAGAGCGAAGGAGAGAAGTGGTGCGTCTTGTGGACTCTTCCATACACATGTGTTTCCACACATAATTGCTGGAATCATTTTCCAGAAAGGTACGGCTGCTGGGAAGTTGCAAGCATTGATGATTCCACAAACCCCAAGAGGACGGCGGTAGGTGAACAATTCCTTATCTGGCAATTCAGAGTTCACGGTTTGACCGTAAAGGCGGCGACCTTCGGATTGGAAAAACAAACATGTGTCGATTGCTTCTTGAACAGAACCTGCGGATTCTTTGAGAGTCTTGCCAATTTCACGTGTTTCAAGGGCTACAATTGCATCCTTATGGTCCATGAGCAAACGGCCCATGTTACCAATTATTTGGCCACGGGTTGGCGCAGGTGTTGCAGCCCAAGAAGGGAAAGCAGCATGTGCGGCGTCCAAAGCAGCGTGAACATCGTCTCGGGTTGAGAGAGGGAATTCACCCAGCGTATCGTTGAGAATCGCCGGATTGATAGAAGTGAAAGTAGCACCATCACTGGCTAAACTCATTTGGCCGTTGATAATATTGTAGCCTTTAACGGAAGGTTTGCCATTTGGATTTTCTACATTTAGGAATTCGAGACCTGTTTCAAGAACGTGAACCATATCACACCCAACGGAGCGCCCCTCTTGAAATTGATGGAACGATTCAAACGGAAAAAATCTCAAGAATTACCATCGATTTTTATCTTAAGGTTAAAAGGGGGTCGGCGAGAACGAACAGAGAAGAGGCGGTCAGGCCAGCATTAAATAGGCTCGACAGTTCAACAATGGAAGTGAAAATATGGCGAAAGATGAAAAAACAATGTCCTTGCGTGTCTCCAAAGCAATTCCGTCTGATGTAGGCCATGGAAGAGCCCGTATTTCAGGAGAGAATGACCTCGGTTTGAAACCCGGAGATATCGTCGAAATCAAAGGTGAAAAGCGGTCAACTGCTGCTATTTATTGGCGAAGCCGGCCGGAAGATGCAAAGATGGAAATCATTCGTGTTGACGGCATTATTCGCAAGAATGCTGGCGTGAGTCTTGGCGACCGTGTGACGGTGAGTAAAGTTGAGGCAAAGGAATGCACCAAACTCATTCTGTCACCCGTCATGGCTAACAAACAAAAAGTCAAGTTCGGCCCGGGCATCGAAGGTTTCGCTCGCCGTGGTCTTTCCAAGCGTCCAGTCGTTCAAGGAGATCGAATATTTATTCCTGGCATGACCTTATTCGCCGAAGCCTTGCCGTTTGCTGTGATTCAAACCACTCCGAAAGGAATTGTAAAAGTCACCAACGATACCGATATTGTCATCAAAGACGAAGCTGTTGACGATGTGGATGCTGGTCAAACTGAAGGCATTACCTACGAAGACATTGGTGGTATTGGACAACAATTACAAAAAGTACGTGAAATGATTGAACTCCCACTCAAACACCCTGAATTGTTCCGTCGACTCGGCATTGACCCGCCAAAGGGAGTTCTCCTCCACGGACCACCTGGGACAGGTAAGACAATGATTGCCAAAGCGGTGGCTACTGAAGTCAACGCTCATTTCAAGAGTATTAATGGTCCAGAAATCATCTCAAAATATTACGGTGAATCTGAAAAACAACTTCGTGAAATTTTTGATGAAGCAGCAGAAAATGCTCCAGCAATTATTTTTATTGATGAAATCGATTCAATTTGCCCTAAGCGAGAAGAAGTCACTGGAGAGGTTGAACGGCGTGTTGTCGCTCAAATGCTAACGCTCATGGATGGCATGGAAGGACGGGACAATGTCGTCGTCATTGGTGCAACCAATCGAAGAGATGCACTCGACCCCGCTCTGCGACGACCTGGTCGTTTTGACCGTGAGATCGAAATTGGGGTCCCTGACCGTGATGGACGAAATGAAATCATGGATGTCCATACCCGCCAAATGCCAATTTCTGATGACTTTGAAATTGACTGGGTGCTCGATAATACCTACGGGTTTGTAGGAGCCGATTTGGCTGCTCTGGTTCGAGAATCTGCAATGAAGGCTTTGCGTCGCTATCTGCCGGAAATCGATTTGGAAGAAGAAACAGTTCCTCCTGAAGTTCTCGAGAAGATGGAAGTACGGATGGATGATTTCCGTCATGCCATTAAAGACATCGAACCTTCTGCATTACGAGAAATCTATGTTGAAATCCCTAAAGTGACTTGGGAAGAAGTTGGAGGATTGGAAGAGGTCAAAGATCGCCTCAAAGAATCAGTTGAATGGCCACTTACCAAGCCAGAGTTGTTTGAGCACTTTGGCATTAAACCTCCACGTGGAATCGTGCTTTTCGGCGCACCAGGTACTGGAAAGACATTGCTTGCCAAAGCAATTGCTAACGAGGCTCAAGCTAATTTCATTAGTATCAAGGGTCCTGAGATGATTTCAAAATGGGTCGGTGAATCCGAACGTGGTATTCGGGAGATTTTCAAGAAAGCTAAGCAATCGGCACCGGCTATCATCTTCTTAGATGAATTCGAATCTATTGCAGGTCGCCGTTCTTCATCTGGAACTGAGGGCAGTGATGTCGGCAACCGAGTCGTCAACCAATTGCTTGCTAGCATGGATGGAGTCGAATCACTCGATGGCGTCATCGTTGTTGCAGCTACAAATCGACCCGAAATGTTGGACCCTGCACTCATGCGCAGTGGACGATTTGAACGTGTTCTCCACGTCCCTCCACCGGATGCTGGTGCACGAGAAACGATTTTCAAGATCCACAGCCAAGATATGCCATTGTCGAAATTTTCACTCAAGGATATCATGGTGGGACTCGATGGGTTCACTGGTGCCGATATTGAAGCTGTATGCAGAGAAGCTGCGCTCATCTGTATGCGAGCAAATAAGAAGAAAGTCACAAAGGCTCATTTCGAAGAAGCCGTCAAACGTGTTCGACCGACAGTGACTGCAGAAATGCTCACTTACTATCAAAAGATGGAAACTTTGCTGACTTCTGGCCTCTCCAATATCAAACGATCTCGAGATACTGGGTTCGGCATGGAATCGATGTGAGGTGGATTCATGAATCGACGCATTGATGTGCTGCATTGATGTGGTTGACCTGTAACTGAGGAGAGAATTGTATGGCTGTCTTTGCACGTGAAATCATGGACCGTGAAGTCATTGATTCGCATAGTCAACTCCTTGGAACACTTCGCGATATTGTCTTTGACAAACAATCGGGCTCAATCTCCGGGATTCGAGTAAAAATCGAGGCAAATATTGACCCGTCAGCACTTCCTTGGGAGATGATTGACGGATTGATGGAAATTCCAGTTGACGAGGTTGCCCGTATTGCTTCAAAAGTTCATTTAAAACGCTAATAATGCATTGTTTTACATGGAAATATTCGTACTACGAATGAGCATTTGCCTTCCATCAAATAACAACCTTCTAAACCGAATGGAACTCGTGGGTATGTCGGAACAGTGCTCTAGAAGGTGACCTCATGCTCGACAACGCAAATCGCAATTACAGACGAATCGGCCTCCAAGCCGCATTCTGGCTGGTCATGTTCCTTTTGCTAACGAGTATTTTGCTCAATTTTGTCAATCTCTCCAACACCAATCAATTGTCGGCTTACGATGATGATTGGAATGACATGTCAGCATTTCGACAAGACATCAAGGACATGGGCATCAAAACCAGTTCACTAGTGAGCAGCCCCCTCTTGTTAGCAGATATCGAAGACCCACGCAATACGACTTACATTCTTGCTGGCGTAGAACGCGATACACTTTCTCTTCCTCAATTCGATAATGATGGATTCATCACTATTGCAGCAGAGGACGGTTATTCTCCTTCTGAAATTGATGCTATCGTTGAATTTGTTGATGCAGGGGGTACTGCGCTTATTCTTGACGATTATGGATTTGCAGGAAGTATTGCCCAAGCCTATGGCGTGCGATATACTGGTTACCAACTCTACGATACAACCTATGTGGAAGAACTTGATTACAACTATATCTGGATGTGTATGCAAGCAACACCCTGCGGAATGAACGGAAGCAGTATCGACCCTGCAACCCTCTCAGTCCATGACCGCTGGAGTGGAATGAACGGCGAAGGGGCACATCCCTGCAGTTTCTTAGACGGTCAAACTATGCCTCTGGAAGATGCTGGCTTATGCACTCAACACTGGATGAATGGAGAGATTCAATACAACGCAACCTACCAACTACTGCTCAACAATATCACGGCCTTGGAACTGATCCCTGGCGTAAGTGGTGCTCTTTCTGAAGTTTCAATTCGAGCTGTGACCAGTAATGAAGCAACCGTCGATGTCAATGGCGATGGAGAGATTTGGGTTGGAAATGAACAGAATTCGGAAACACCAGATTTGTGGGGCCAATTTAATTTGAGTATCGAAGCATGTGCACGGAAATCCTGCGACCCGGATGATGGCGGTCGTATTGTGTTCATGGCAGACGGTTCTGCTCTCATCAATGCCATTTACGACTATGAAGGTTTCAACGATCCAAACGACCCATTGTATGGGGAGAATGATTGCTCCTCAAAAAACGAAAAATGTATACCTGCAAATGACAATCGAAAGTGGGCAATGGACTTCATTGCTGAAGCACTGATGTCAACGGATATTGGCGAAGAAGGGCAACCTGCAGAAAACGCCATGGTGATTTTTGATGAATCACGTCACCCACAAAATGCCTTATTGGCAGATTCATACAACACAGTATACTTCCTTTTGGTCTATTTCACAGGTGAAGGATTAGCAATGATGTTGCTCTTCCTCGTCCTCTTTATTGCCTTTGAAGCAGTTCTTATCAAGAAAAGAGACCCTGAACCTTGGCGTCACGTGTTTAGTATCATTTACTATGGATTCGGAGATGCGAACCGGTATACATATTATGCAAAAACGGATAAGATTCGTCAAGTATTCCTCTCCAAGGTTCGAAATCAAAATGGCTTGAGCCGTGAAGAGTTCCATGCTATGCCTGCTCGAGAGTTAGTATCACTCATCAACGACCCCGTATTAGCAAAGTTCGCTATTGAGCCGACGAAATATTCACTTGAACAGACGGTGGCAGTCGTCAAACGAATCAAAGCGTGGGGACGCATCTGAGGTGAGACTATGTGGACACGAAAGGCTTCATTCACATTCACCGGCGGTATTGCGCTGATTCTCATCGGTATGATGATTGCAAATCTGCAAATGATGATTCTTGGAATTTCCTTCATTGCATTTATTGTCGTTAATTCTTGGATCTCTGGTCACGGTGATGTTGAAGTTCAACGAACCCTTTCAGCAGATAATCTCTACAAGGGTGATGATTTGTATGTTGAACTCTTGGTCACAAACCGTTCAAATCGAAATACCCAACTCTTGGAAGTATACGATAATATTCCTCACGAGATGAAACTACGTAGTGGATTGAATCAAATGCGTTTGAATTTACGCCCGGGTGAAAGTGCACGGATTCGGTATGTTCTCCGATGCCCATTGAGAGGACATTATTCCATAGGTCCGGTTTCTCTTCGCTCTCGAAACACATTCAACCTCGGTGTCGAGGAAATGTATGTCGATCATCACAGCGACATCGTGATTTTCCCGCAAATCAAAGAGGTTGAGGAAGCATTCCTCCGCTCTCGAACTCCCAAGATGTATACCGGTGCGACAACTTTGCGAACACCAGGACAAGGTTCAGAGTTTTACTCTCTACGAGAATATGTCCCCGGTGATCCGTTCAAGAACATTAATTGGAAAGCATATGCTCGAACTGGTGAATTGATGGTGAATGAGAAATGCCGTGATGCGGTAACTGATTTGTACATTCTCTTAGACAGTCGTGACATAGCACGTATTGGAACGGTACTCAAAAATCCACTTGAAATGGGTACTGTCTCAGCAGCGAGCCTTGCTGCATTCTTCCTCAAGCGTCGGGATTCTGTTGCTTTGGCCATATTTGATGACAGTCTTTCGTACCTACCGCCAGATACAGGTGACAAACAGTATTTCAAAATCCTCAGTGCGCTTGCTGGTGTATCTCCAAAAGGAAAAATGCCATTGCAAGCTGTAACTAATTCACTCAGTGGTCGCTTTAGTAGAGGGAGTCCCGTGTTCATCATATCATCTTGTGAAGGAGATGGAACGGTACCTGCAGCCGTACGAGACCTGGTTGGCCGTGGACACGAAGTAACTGTTCTCTCACCGTCGAGTATTGACTTTGAACGACTTGTAAGTCGTATTCCTCGAATGTCCTATGAAGTTCTCAAACTTGAACGCCAAAACCGATTAACAACATTAGCCGGCTCTGGTGCAATGGTCATTGATTGGATGCCTGACATGGATTTGTCGCAAGCATTGATGCAAGTGAGGGGGTACTAAGATGGCTGAAGATGTTGGACTACAAGGTGATGTTACCCTGAGTGGAAGCATTCACCCTCGTACATTGCATCTAAAGATGCTCCGAAAACAATGGCAAATTATCACTCTGCAGGTTATTGCAACTGTGGCATTGATTGGAATGTATCTCGAAATCGTATCGACGTATGTTGTCGGCTCAATCGACCACACAATGCTTTTCGATACTATTGAAATCCTCATTGGTGATCAATTACCAATTGGAGATTGGCTCACCGGTGAAGGACGAACTGGTTTGGCTCGTTTCTTTGTTCCATTGGTTCTTGGATTGGCACTTGGTGGAGGAATGGCTCTCTTAGCATTCCAAACACCGACCGTTCAGCAACGGGTGAAGTTAGGTTTCATCATCACAATGATTGTCGTATTAGTCGGTCAACTTTTGCTTTCATGGCTCACTGGGATGTTATTCAGTTTTGATTTACGATTACCAAACTCCGCTGAACTCAGCACACTTGAGTGGCCTTTGTTGATGATTTTATCTTTGATGATTCTCTTCCTTTACCTCTTACCTGTCATTATGGGTGTTCGAGGAATATGGGGTCTTTCCCGTCGTTCCATCGCTTGGGCTATTGGATTCACATTGTTGTTCCTTGGTATTCATGCAATACTAGCATTCCCGTTAATCAACGGTCAACTTGGAAACTATGGGGACTCTGTCAGCGTTATTGGGGCACAATTCAGTGAACCGACAATTGGCATTTTTGGCTTGATGCTCGTTACTAAGGAGCAATTCGCTCTGATCATGATTGCCATTCTCATCATGGTATTCCAAGAATCTTCCTACGGTGTGATCCGTTATTTGGAATATGCATACCGTCTTCCTGAATCATGTAAGCGAGACCCTGAATATGTTCGACAGATGGACAATGTTCTCAACACCCACCTCAAGCACACTTTCGGATTCCTTGGATTAACTGGTATTGCAACCATGGTAGCACTCGGATTCCATAGTGTTCTCTTGGACATTGTCAAAGATTCCACGGGCAGTCAATGGGCGGGTCAAGTTTCTGAATCCATCGAATTATCACTGACATACGGATTAGTTATTTCCGCAGCGATGTTCTTGAGTATCATGGCATTGCTCAGATTCTTTGTTCCCTGGGAACGTATATGGGGATTGATTTATGCTCGAAGGGCACAAGATGCTACTTCACAAAGTAAAGAAGTCGTAGAGATTTGATTACGAATCTGAATGGAGTGCTTGGACAATTCGTCCTGATAATTCTGCACACAGTAACAAAAAGAGTGGCAATCCACACCAAGCTACGACAGTACCGAATACTCCATCAACCATTTCGAGAACTTTTGGATGAAGAACGATTGAACCAATCACAACCAAAATCAAAAGAAGTCGTTCAACAAACAGTGGGTATCTTCGCCCAGGTGTTTCTTTGCGTGAAAGAAGAGTGTTCGTTTCAGATGACATGGGGTTCACCTCAGAAATCAAGACCAGAGAGTCGGGCTTCAAGTGCTGCTAAAGCAGGATCAACTGCTGAATCTACAGCAGGTTCTTGTCGATGGTTCCAAGATGCATCTAAACGTGCTAATTCTGCTTCCAGCTGTGCACGCTCATCGCTTTGGTCAACAGAGGATACAACCACCTTTGAGGAAAGAGGTTCAGAAGATGTCATGGTTTCATTGAGCATTGCTTCATCCACAGGAACCGGCATACTTTCCCATCCTGCATCATCGATTGTTGGTTCTTCCTTTACTGTATCTAATGATACTGGGACCGGTCCAACAAGGCTTGATTCCATATCAAGGAGCATTTCTTCTTCAACTGGTGTACGTTGAGCATCCGGTACAGAGTTTCGCTCATAAGGTAACAATCCATCACGTTGGAATTCCCAAAGCATCCCTCGTGGAACTCCATCCGCTAGGCCAGAAGCATCGAGTTGAGTGATCAACTCTTCAAGAACACGAGCTGTTTCTTCGAGAGCAATTGCTTCACCAGCATCACGTTGGTCAGCTTCGAGATAAATGTCATCAAGTGCAACTTGAATCAGCTTTCGAGTGGCTTTTGCGATACTTGGGAGTGCTTCTGGTCGTGAGCAATTATTGAGGAGTGCTTCAACATCTTGATGAGGGGCGCCAAGTCGAACAAGTTGCTCCAGCACATTACGAAGACGGCGAAGCATCGTGATCGAACGGTCGAAGTCTTCCAAGAGGTGCTCTAAATCAATAACGACATGACCGACTGTTTCACCAAGTTGATGCTCTAACCTTTGTTGAACAGACCATCGAGCAAGACCTCGAACTGCACCTGCAGTTTGAGGAACCTGGCGTTCAAGTAATGTCATAACTTCACTCGAAAGAAGATGCCGAGGGGTTGCAGCAACATGGTCTACTGTTGTTTGAATCACTTGCAATCCACGTTCAACTGCGCGGTCAAGAAGAGTGACTGAGTATCCAAGTACTCGCGCATTTTCAAGTCGTTCAAGGACAGGACCGAGACCCTCGAAAGTCGAAGCATCATCGAGTAGGGCCTGAGCCAGTGGCTCTTCAGCCAAACGAGCACGGAGCCGTTCTGCTTCTTGAATATCCGACAAGGCTTCTTCATGAGCTTGCGAAAGTGCTTCTGCCCGTTCAACAAGTGAAACTAATTCTGCCTCAGCATGACCACGTCGTGCACCTAAATCTCCGAGTTCACGCAATGTTTGTCGGCGTTCAGTCATTAATTCACGAAGTTCAGCATGAACTTGTGCTTGACGTGCCTCATCCGAAGCAAGTCGAGTACGATCTTCTTCAGAGCGTCGGCGTGATGCTTTTGCTTCGGCATCGATGGACTCTAATTCAGAAGTATGGGAATGTATTTTCTCTTCTAAAAGCATCGATTCTGCCTGAACTCGAGTGTGGCGTTCACGAGTGGCTTCTACTTGTTCTTGCAGAACGCGTAATCGACGCTCGTCATCATCTGCTTGTTGGCGTATAGTTGATAATCGATCACTTCCTACTGCCAAGTCTGCATTTAATTGGGATTCTTTCAAAGCCAATTCTTCAATGGCAGAACGTAATACTTCACTCGAGGTCGCATCGCCAAGTGCTTTGGCAAGTTCAGCAGCTCGAACACTTACTTGATGTTCAAGTTCATTGACACGCTTAACCAATCGTTCGGCTCGGTTTTCCGCTTGCTCACTCGTGGCGCGTGATTCTGCGAGGTCCAGTTGCATCTTATCGAGAGTTGAATTGTTCTTTTCGATTTTCGTAATCGATTCCATCCGAGATTCACTGGCCTCTCTGGCTACAATCTGTGCAGCATTCTTTGCAGAATGTGATTCATCAAGACGACCGGCGAGTACTGCCTTCTCTTTCTCCAAATCATCAATACGATGATCGGCTGCTTCTAAGCGCCTACGAAGGCCTGAATCGACAGCTAAATATTGTGCAGCCTCTCCACCAATACCGTCACTCACTTCTTCAATAGTTTCAGCGAATTTAACGGATGCTCTGCTGGTTCGAAGCACGTCCATGCCGATTTCAAAACCAAACAAATCGTTCAGTTTGATTTTGAGGTTTGCTTTTCGGCTTTCTGAACGGGTCCGGAGAACCACCAATAATTCATGGAACATATCGAGGCTGAAGGTATCAATTGTCCCCGAATCACGAGAAATAATACTTCCAACAGGTAGACGATGCAGTTTCAAAACCCATTTTGAATCGGTAAATTTGAGCATTGCCTCTTCCAAAGAATCGTCTTCTGATGCTGAGATACCGACTGGAATACCTCGTGACAAAAGAACAGATACTGCCTGAGCAGATTGACCCGCTTGCAAATAGCCGGTAACTTCTTCTTTCACAGCGGCAGTTAGCATTGAAAGAATTGCATCTGGGCCACCTCGTCCTTCTCTCAAAACAAAACCTTCGGGAAGAGGGCCACCTCGTACTCCAACTGAGCCCATCTCTCCATCGAGAAGGCCGGATGCCGCAGAAATAAGGCGAGCATGGTTGGTATTGGCTTCAGTCCAGACGCCGATTGAAATATCACCTGATTCTGCAAGAAGAAGAGATCCGTCATTCGTGTGAAGAGTCCAATGACTCGAACCATTGAGTCCGAGTCCAGCATTCAAACCTTCCATTCGCATGTCGGAAAGTGTTGTGTGGATTTGAGCTGAAAGACTGTCGGGGTCAGCCGGTAATTCACCAACCGAATCAATCAGCATTCCCTGGTCAACCACGATACCGCCGCGAACGGTGTCTTGCTCCATCAGCACACGCAAAACTGCGGAAAGATCTCGACTCATCAAACGTTGAAGTGCATCGCCTCGAGGTAACAAGCCTTGACGATCGGCTGTAAATTCAAAGGCTTCGGGAACAACTTCTGCAACACTTCCAAGCCCGGCAAGAGAATAGGAACCTGCGGTAAATCTGCACGAATCTTTAGATTCGATTTCTTCAAGTCTTTGACGAGCCTCTTTTCCACCCAAGAGTGTCTTGCCTTTCTCTGATTCAGAAAGCCAGCCGATAATTCGTCCAGCACGGACGAGGCGATGTCCAGCAGGGGTTTTCCGTCGGCCAATCCACGTGCTAATCACGCCATTGTCAAACGGCTGGATTATGCCGTCTCCGACCTTTATTTCTTCTTCGATTGGGTTTCCATCTGGCAGATTAAACATGGGATCACTCACATTCTTGGGGTAGTCGCGAGAATTCGACGGTCGCGGTCAAGTGCATGACGCCATCGGGCTAATCGCCCTCCATCGCCACTCAAAACGACAATTCGATTTGGTGCTGCCACATCTATTATCATCCGTTTCTTGCTTTCGCACCACACTTCGTAGACTTGACCTAGGCCAAGGGCATCTCCAGTTTCTTGGGCTACCTGAATCATTTCCACGGCCTGTTCAAACGGTGGCATGACTCCTTCTTCACCGACACTTGCCAATAATTGGCCAGAGTCGTCGATAAGCATTGCTTGATTGACACCTTCAAGGCGGCATAATCCGGCAAGTACTCGTTGCAGCATGGTTCTCAAACTTCTCGTCTGCGCTGTAGCCTTCAAGTAGTTTTGCGCTTTTATCCCCCTAAAGGGGGATTTGAAGACCCAAAATGATTTTCCAACTGGGGATTCAAAACTGACCTCGCGGAGACCTGCTTTTGAGCGGTTTTCCGCGCTTGTAAATGGCTCCGATTTACCTGAATTTTACCCTCGATTAGGCAATATGGGTCAAAAGTTTTCAATTGGAAAATTAAAAATTCAATTGGTAAAAGTCATAATTCTAAGAATCAACACAAGCATAGAATCTCCAATCCAAGCGGTGAACTCAAACCATAGTGGTGCCCGCAAGTGTATATGGCGAAGGGTGTTGAACCGGTATTTTCCGTTCCAACCTGCGATAGTTGCTCAAAACCGGCCATTCTCGAACAAGCCTATTCTGGACGAATCTTGTGTGGAGAGCACATGGCTAAATCAGTTCGGAAAAAAGTAGGAAAGGAATTGCGTCATCAACTCAAACTTCCTCGAGATAAAGAAACTACGATCTTTGTAGCGATTTCGGGGGGGAAAGATTCTGCTGTTTTACTCGACAGTCTTGTTGACCGCCTCGGTAAGCGACCTGATGTCACCATTATTGCCGGGACGGTGGATGAAGGAATTGATGGTTACCGGCCACCCTCGTTGATTTGTGCCCAAGAATTATGCGACCGTCTTGGAATTGAATTTATCACGGTATCTTACCCTGAATTAAGTTTCAAAGAAATGGACGAAGTAGCGAACCGAATCCCTGGACTCGTCAAAGAAAACAAAGATGCTCCGCGAATGCCATGCTCTTACTGTGGCGTTTTCCGCAGACAAGGCATTAACCACTTGGCAAAAAGAGTGAATGCTGATTATGTTGCTCTAGGACATAACCTCGACGATATGGCGCAAACAGTTCTCATGAACATGACCAATGGCGATTTGGAACGCACCCTCCGCCTGGCCCCACATACAACGACACCAGTCGATGGTCTGGCTCCCCGTATTGTCCCTTTGCGATGGATTCCTGAACAAGAAGTCCACCTGTATGCATTACATCGCGAGTTACCACTTCACCATGAAGAATGCCCGCATGCAAAAGGAGCATTACGTTGGCGCCATCGGGAAATGGTTGCCCGAATGGAAGCTGATGTCGCCGGCACCCGCCATGGATTGTTACGGATGGCAGATAACATCAAAGGATTACGCGACCAAGTCATTGAGTTAGGAGGAGTAGAAGCACGACCTTCTCCTCCAATGCCGTGCGAGTCCTGTGGCGAACTTACCTCGAGTAGGCAATGCAAAGCATGCGATATGCGGGCCTTGATGAATGACTAATCACAGAACATTGTTTGCCAATTCGCCTAAATTTTGAGGGCGGCCACAATAATGGCAACGCAATTGCAACGGATCTCTTTGAACGACCTTCAGACGATGTGCTTGAGGTTCACGTAGATTCGTAGTAATGCAGTTTGAGAAAGTACAGCGAACAACATTAACCAGTTCCTCACCTAAGTTAATGGAGAGTTTTTCTGCAACGGAATAAGCACGGATAATTGCAACACGGGCGTCTGGTGCTACCAAAGCCAATCGGTCAAGTTCTGATTGTGTCAATTCACGGTCTTCAACTTTGATGATATCTTTCGAACCCATCTTTTTCGATGGGACGTTCATGACAAGGGAAACAGGTACAGCCGTTGCACCAGCAATTCCAAGCATTTCCAAAACGCGCATAGCTTGCCCGGATGGAATGTGGTCAATCACTGTACCATTACGGATGGCTGTTACTCTGCGCATACTATGTTCATTGGACATCACAGAGCAACTCCTTCGATTTTGGCAGGGACAGTAACACCGAGTAAGCGGCATAAAAGGGCCATACGAGCGACAACTCCATTGAAAGCTTGTTCGAAATATCGTGCATGGCGAGTCGTATCGACTGAAGGATCAATTTCATCGACACGAGGTAATGGGTGCATGATAATCATATCTTGCTTCACTTCACTAAGGTGGCGTGCATGCAGTTTGTAGGCCCCCGCACATCTCGCATATTCATCTTCATCAGCAAAGCGTTCTTTTTGAATTCGAGTCATGTACACGACATCGGCATCTGCCATCGAACCATACAAATCTTCGGTTTCAATAACATTTGCACCGTGAGAACGCAAATCAGAAACTATTTCTTCGGGCATGTTCAACAAACTTGGACTCGCAAAAATCAATTCGCAACCAAACCGGGTCAAAGCATGAGAAAGGGAATGGACTGTTCGCCCATACCGTAAATCACCAGCTAAAACGACTTTTAATCCCTCTAAGCGACCATGGGCTTGTTTGATTGTAAACAAATCGAGCATCGTTTGTGTAGGATGGTGCCCTGCCCCATCTCCACCGTTGAGAATAGGGACGCGTGCTGCGTCTTGCGCGTATTGAGCTGCCCCTTGTCGAGGATGGCGCATTGCGATAATATCGGTATAGCCATCGACCATTTGGATGGTGTCGAACAGAGTTTCTCCTTTGACAACTGAAGAGGTTTTGACATCACCGAGGTTGACAACATCGCCGCCGAGTCTTTTCATTGCGGTTTCGAACGACATACGAGTCCGTGTGCTTGGTTCAAAAAATAAATTTCCAAGTATTCTACCTTGTAAAAGTGGGAGGAAAATCTCACCTCGTGCCACAGGTAGAAGTCGTTCAGCATCCTCTAAAATACTGAGGATTTGTTCGTTTGTCAAGTCGTCCATGGTTATGAGTCCTGCCATATGCTCTCTTCCCTCATCTTGAGGCGGTCGAAGACACCCATGAACATTACCGTCAAATTGATTGATTCTGTCGTTTCAAAAGAGGTCTGACAGGAAAGGGGAGGTCAAACGAAAAAGCGGAGTGGTTATCACCGAGATGTCATCAAGATGTACTATGGCTCTCGATGCTTGGGCAGATGTTGATGCGGCAATTACTGCTGCAAGGAAATCAAGACAGCAACGACTTGATCGCCTGACCAGTAGTTCGGCATTACTCGTACTCACTGGTGCGGTTTGGCTGATGTGGCCGAGCCTTCAATCAGCCGTAAAAGGTGATTCTGGATTATTTGAAGGCCTTGGTTATCCTCTCCTCATTATCGCTTATGGGCTAATTCTTCAAGATTCTGTTCTCGATGATGCAAAAGCAAGAACAAGAATTGGGTCATTTGCTTCAATTGCTTGGCCTGTATTCTTGATTCTCGCTTCGAAGCACCTCAATCCTGAGGAGTATGCTTCTCTTCTCGGATCAGGGTTCATCATTCTGGTCGCCTATGCTTGCTTTCAAACCTCAAGTTCAATCTTACGTGGTGGACTTGATGTCATGAGGTGGCGAGCAATTATGACTGGACTTGGCGCCGTAGCTGCCTTTTCACTCTTTATTGGCGATGTCCCTGAAACAAATTCCTATGAATGGCTTGCTTCGCTCAGTTCACTTGGTGCTGCCAGCATCGCAACTGGATATATTTGGTTCGTTGGAGATGACCAGCGTGTCGAACGGAAAGCATTCGCTCGACGACTCGACGGAGTTGAAACGCATTTATTAGAATTGAAAGCACAAGGTGCAGCGGTCGATCAGGCTTCGAGTTTAGTAATGACGGCAAAAGAAGAAGGGCACATCAATCCAGAATATGGCATGAAACTTCTGGATGAAGCACAAGATGACATTGAGCGTACACTTTCACTCACTGGAGACGTTGAAATTATCCAAGCAGATGCTATCCAAGCGATAGAAAAGGCAGAATCGATTGCACCTTCAGCAAAACGTCCTCGGAAATCTTTTGAAATAGGCGTACGGGAAGTAAAACTTGGTTCATTGCGAGAAGGAGAAATATTGTTTCGCCAAGCGAAGAAATTGGCACTTGAAATTATTGAATGGTGGTCAATGGCAGAACAAGCCATTACTGAGGCCAGCCGATTACTCGGTGGCAATGATGCTGAAAGTGTTCAGCATTTGAAAGAATTACTTACTGATGCTAAGAAGAAGTTGGCAAGCGAAGAGCCACAAGAAGCCTATGAGTTTGCATGCGTGATTCCTCCTCAATTATTGGCAGATGGGGATGCACAAGAACGAGCTATTGATGCCGTTAAAGAAGCGCAACACCAGTTACAACAAACCGACGGCCTTGATACAACCGAGATGGTGCAACGATTAGATCGTGCTGGACAAGCCATTGAAGCAGGTAGTCCAAGTCAAGCCATTGGATTAGCCGATGGTGTCGTACGTTCAATCGAAGCAGAACGAGAAGCCATGGATAATGTTCGTCGAGCCCTCAAACAGCGTAAAAAATTAGTTGCCCAATACAAGGAGAGAGATGACAAAAAAGATTGGGATAACCGCCTCGCTTCGATTGAAGATGCTGCAGAACTCAAACAATGGACATCTGCAAATGCCTTGTTAGATACCATGACTACCGATCTTGATAACGAAGGCCAAGCAAGTGATGAAGCACTTGAACTGTATGATTTTGTAACAGAAGAATGGAAAATCCTTCGCAATCAATGCGACGCAAATGGTATTTCTATTGAAGATGAAAACCGTCGTGCATGCGAACAAGCCATCGCTCTTGCTGGCGAATCTTTGTCAGGTGGGCGTGTTGAAGATTGTCTCAACCACTTATCTGAAGCTGATACTTCAATGGAACGTCTTCGAAGAAAAATATAACTTCAAATATCGAGCAAGCCTTTCTTTTCAATGGATTTGAGGTCAAGTGTACCAGGGAATCCAAGGTCAACGGGCATTCCTGAAATGGTAACGACGATTCCCGTTAAGTGTGTGTGAATGCACATTGGTAATTCATCTGGCCAGACTTGCTGAACTACTTTCCAACCGTTCGACTTTTTCTTAATTGCTTCAGCGAGACTACCAGACCCATTGAATGCAGTCCACCCATTAGAATTCCATGCATGTTGAATTAACGGTTTTCTAGCAAAGCTAGGTGGTGGGGCAACGACGTGTTTCATCGTCCATCCATCAAACCAATCAAGACCTGAATCATTAAGCCATTCTATCGGCGTTGTTTCTGATGGAAGCATCTCGGTATGACCTGCACGGGAAAGGGCTCCAATGAGATTTCGAACGTGAGGATGGCGGGGGTTTGATGCTGCAAGTTTTTCAGCCAGTGTCACGCCCGTATTGATTCTCCCTGCATCGATATGGAGTAGGGCCCGAACAACTTCTCCATGCGTCCAATTTGTTATTTCAAAGTTCTTAATGAACCGTTCAAGCAAGTTCAATGCTTTGTCAGGTGTACCACCTAAACGCATTCGAGCAATATCACTCAGCAAGAAGATTCGCCCTGGAGGTGTATCAAGGTATTTCAATTCACTTTGAGCAATACCCTTTTTGTAACGTTGAACAAGGTCAATGTTACGTTTCATTACCGAGTCAATCGAAATGAGGGCTTTGAATTCAGGCTCTAATACTCGTTGTTTAGGATTGAACAATGATGCTGCCCATTGTAATCGAGCTGTTTCAATATCATCAGAAATTAACAATCCTAGACGAGGCTTTGCTTCTGCATAATCTCGTTGAGATAAACTGGATGCAGAGAGCACCAAACGAGCGACTTGTGCTTCACGACCACCTCGTAAAGCAAGGAGAGAGACTGCTTCATGCTCAGCCTCGTTCCAACGCCCTAAACCAGCATACAATTCCATCATTGCGTCGGTTTTACGTGCTAAAGTAAGTCCCTCTAATTGCTTCCCATGACCTTCATAAATCTTGTCGAGACGATCGAGGGCTTTTGACCATTGGTCGTTTGCAATCAAATCGGTGAAGGGTTTTTGTTTGAGGTAGATGACATCTTGCATTTCTGAAAGACGAGCACGGTCTCCTCCAACTGTAGTATCGAAAGTAATGTCTTCTAATTCCAACCCGATGCGGCGTGACTTGAGCCAGATGGTGAGAAAAGCAATTTGACCACCTGAAGCGAGCATCCATGTGAGTTCTTCAAGAGCATTTTTTTCTAAAACTCCACAGACTTTGTCCTCCCATTCACCACAATTAGCGCCTTGAGGGAGTGCGGTCGAATCCCAAAAAGTGATCATACCTAATGCCAACAAAAGCATCGATTGGCCAGCAAATCCGGTAAAACAGAAATTGAGAACTTTAGCCTGTTGACTTGGTTCAGCCCTCAAAAGACGACTGTCTGCTAATTTGATTCCACCTTTGCCAGATACATCTTGAACATCGAGGAAGAGAATTCGAGCAACTTCATAGACGAAGAGGAAACCAATAAGGGCGACGTTCAGTAACAAAAACAGTAATACAAATTCAACAAGAGGTTCTCGTATTCCTGCCACTGGAATGAATGAGAATAATTCAATGAGTCCAAAACCAAGAATTCCGCCTTCTTCCATAAATGTTGTTTGAAGTGTGTATTCAGGTAATTGGAGTACTCGGTTCGAATGCGCCAGTAGGTTTGGATCATATAACAAAACGAGGAGCGAAACAAGCGTATTCAAAGCAATATATGGCATTACAATCAAGTTGAGATTAACGAGTTGGGCTACGGCCTGTTGTCTTGCATTTGGAATATGGTTGTGAAACGGAGAAGGCTCTCCTCGAGCAATTTTTCGGGAAGACTGTCGAAGAGCTTGCCATGATGAACCAAGAATACGGCCGTAGGCAAGAATCGATGGAGACATGAACACAAATGTGCAAATACTAAATCGCCGTGAAAGAGGAACGCCTTGACTCTCTAAAAAGAGATAAAGTCCAAAGACTAAACTAATCCACATTAAGACCAGTAGTACGTATTTTAAACTTCGCCAAAAATTCAAATTTTGCAAAGATGTTCGGCTTTGACCAATCGGCTTAATCACCTGGGCTCCGAGCGAAGTTCCCATTGAGATTAAAGCAGGAAGAGCAATGAAAATCAATGCCACGCTCAATGAAGGTGTATGATAACCATCTGAAAGTCCTAACCGAATCATCACATATTCAAAAAACAGCAGCAGAGCCCCAACTAAAGCGAAGATATAGGTTGCAACACCGGGTTGCATTCCTCTTGATCGGAGTAAATCACGAGCATCTTGAGTAGAAGAGGTTACTTCGTGAACTTCATATCGCTTCTCGCCTGTTTCAAAAGCGACTTGTAAACCACGTAATTGATGAGGAACGACGCGGGTCCAAAATAACCAAGCGGTTGCAGCAGCCAAAACATAAGGCACCAAAGCAGCAAAGGTGAATCCGCTAATAATAGGTGGCCCTGTCATCGAAATCCCTCAATCCTCGTTTGGTGAAACCGCTAAAGACGGTTGAACTGTTTTTTCGTCTATTTCAGTTCTCAAATCCTTCAAAAATGTTTCAAGTGGAATTCCACTCACTTGATCACCGTTTCGGGCACGTAAACTCACTGTTCGAGTTTCAATCTCTCCATCGCCAAGAATAACCATGTAGGCTGGTTGCATCTTGCGATGAGTTCGGATTTTCTTTCCAATCGTATCATCGCCATTATCGATTTCCACACGGATTTCATTGTCACGAAGTAACTGTGCGACTTCGTCGGCATAGGCTGTATGTTTTTCGGATATCGTAATGATATGGCAGTGAGTTGGTGTTAACCATGTCGGGAATTTACCAGCAAAATGTTCGATCAGCACTCCACAGAACCGTTCCATTGAACCAAACGGCGCTCTGTGAATCATAACTGGCCTGTGAATCTCACCATCGCTTCCTTTGTATTCCAATTCAAAGCGTTCTGGCAAGTTGTAATCAACTTGAACTGTACCAAGTTGCCATTCACGTCCGATCACATCTTTCACAACAAAATCAATCTTTGGACCGTAAAATGCTGCCTCTCCTTGCTCTTCCGACCAATTGACTCCGAGTGACTCGGCTGCTGCACGGCATGCGTCCTCAGCTTTATCCCAGCGTTCAGGTTCTCCAACATATTTGTCGGAATCTAAATCACGTAGGCCAACCCGTACTCGATAATCATCCATTCCGAGTTTTTCGAATATAATTTGTACCAGTTCAATACACCCGAGGACTTCTTCAGCGATTTGTTCTTCAGTCACAAATAAGTGAGCGTCATCTTGTGTAAAGCCTCGAACGCGAGTCATTCCAGAAATCTCGCCAGATTGCTCCCACCGGTATACAGTACCAAACTCTGCCAAACGAAGAGGTAAGTCACGATAAGAACGCATTTGTGATGCATAGAGTTTGATGTGATGTGGGCAATTCATTGGCTTGAGCATGTAACCGTCAATATCTCCACTCTTCATCAAATTCGAGAGTTCTCCACAGGTGCAACCTTCATCAGCGAGTTTGTTCATCAACTCACGTTCGACAAGTGGCGGGTATTGAGAATCTTGATAATAAGGGAAATGACCTGAAGTACGGTACAAATCGAGTTTTCCAACATGAGGGGTGAAGACTTGCGAATAGCCTTGACGCCGTAAATGGAACGAAATGAAATCTTGTAATTCTTGACGGATAATTGAGCCCCGAGGTGTCCAAAGAATCAATCCTTGGCCGACTTCTTCATCGATATGGAATAACTGTAAATCTTTTCCGAGCTTTCGGTGGTCTCGCTTTTTGGCTTGCTCAAGACGATCGAGTGTGGCACGAAGGGCTTCTTTACTCGCTTCTACAATGCCGTAAATTCGAACGAGTTGTTCACGATCTTGGTCGCCTCTCCAATACGCTGAAGAGATGCTAGTGAGTTTAACATTCATCAATCGAGAGGTGTTTGGAACGTGAGGTCCAAGACATAAATCATACCAATCATCCTGTTTGTAAATCGTTGAGCCGCTACCGTCTTCGATTTTATCGTTGATAATTTCAAGTTTGTAGGGGTTATCAGCAAAATGGTCTTGTAATTCTTCATCGGTTAATTCAACTCGTTCAACCGTGAAGTTTTTCCGAGCTAACTCTTGCATCTTCTTTTGAATTGCTTTGAGATCAGATTCGACAATTTGTTCCATCGCAAAATCATAGTAAAAACCTCGGTCAACCGCTGGACCTATCGTTGGTTTTGCATTGGGATAGAGAGACATGACGGCTTGAGCAAGCAAATGTGCTGCACTGTGGCGAAGGACGTGTAATCCTTCATCTGAGTCTGAAAGAATCCCTACAATCGAACAATCTGCGTCAAGCACTCGGGACAAATCACATTCTACACCGTCGATTCGGGCTGCTAAGCACCCATGTTTACGGCCTAATGCATCGGTAATGACTTCTGCACAGGTGATGCCTGTGGCATATTCATTCACATTTCCATCAGGTAGGGTAACGTTGATGAGTGCCATTTTGCTCTCTCCTTCAACCCCTACGGGGTTGTCAACCCTTCATCAAACCCTCCCTCGATATGGCAAGAAAATAGCCATACAAGTACAATTATTACTTCGTCACCAAGGGAATTTAAGATTCCAATAAATTCCGTCAAATATGATGCATTGGATTCCAAGGAGAATTGATCCAAGAAGCATTTTCCCACCACCAGGTGATTCATCGACATAGGATGAATAAGCAAGTAGCCCCATGAGAATATTTCCAACACAGGCAAGCGCCAACACCCCTACAACAAGCAGAGGAGTCCAGCTGTATTCGTGATCAAGGTGGAAAATAGTCGCCTCAAGCCACAGTGCTGAAGGTATGACAAGTAAGGCGAAGGCCAACAGGAGGCGAGCGCCTCCACCACCATCTGATTCTCCCCAAGGCCAGCGAAGAGATTCCATTACTGATGCATCATTCTGATAGAGAATAGTCCACCAATACATCAAGAATCCAAAGGCAGCCAAGAACATGAAAGGTACAATGAACTGGGCCTGTGACCAAGGTATTCCACCCCACAAGGCAGCCTGATCCGAAGCGTGTGAAAGGCCGTAAAGATAGGATACAAGTACAAGAGTTCCGAAGATCATAATAAAAATTCGAACGAAGTTTCGTGTGACTTTCATAACTTCGGGTAAAGGTTTACACTGATAAGGACCTGTATCAGCGCTTACCATTCAACATCAAAATCATCACCGAGCGCAGTGCTCGGTTTGTCAAGAATTTCTACCACAGGTGATTCGACCTCTTCTATGAGTTCTGCATCACCATTGACTGATTCGGTTGGTGTATCGGGGGTGAAAACAAAACTACTTTCTTGCCCTTTATGCTGTGCAGGGCGGCCATATTGCGGTTTTTGAGAGGGATCAATCTCGACCAATTCGAGAACTTCCGGGGACCCTGGAATTTCCTCCGATGGTAGAGGATTTTCTTCACCTTTTTTGAGTTCGGCAAAGTCCTTGGCTAATGCATCAGCAAGACTTGGAACCTCTGGCTTCCTTCGACTCATGTCTTAGCCAAAGCATGTAGAGCACATCAATGCTCGCCAAAGATGTGTGTTTACTTTATTCCTCTTCATCATTCGACAAATCATCAAAGATTACTTCAGGTAAAAATGATAAAATTGTCCCTAGAATTCCAAACACAAGTACGTATTCCCAGACTGCAGCTACATTGAGAAGTGGGTAGTTCGTACTGGTGCAAAAGGTAAGCATATCCGAGGTCGTCGTATTATACGAATCCCAATCAAAATCAGGACCCCAAACTTTGGCTTGGGTTGATAACATTTTGACCAAACCAACAAAGGCTGCTGCTGCTGCGAAAACACGTAGCCCAAGTACCACTCGAAAACGTTCATGACCCCACCAAATTCGGATTGTAATCGCTGAGACAATCAAACACCAATAGACGCCGTTCTTGAAGATGTCAAGGGCATAATGCCCATGCATTGGACCGTCGACATCCCATGGAACTGAACCAATACGGATACATGAAAAAGCCCCAATTAAGCCTGGGAACACAGCGAGGTGGTTCAAACCGTGCCAAATTGAATGGTGGCCACCCTCGCTGATACGTTTCATATTCATTGAGTGAATCTCCATGATGATCCAAAATACAAGAAATCCACTAACAAAGGTGCCAACTGTAAAAATCGTGTCGCCAGGTTCATACAAATCAAAATCAGAAATAAATGGCATGTAGGCTTTACAACCGTTCCAAATCCAAGTTATATATCCTGCAATAAGCCACAAGCAAGTCGAACCAACCATGAGAAGAATCGCTAGGCGCCTGCGTTGAACAGTATTCACAAACTCTCCCCTCAGCGCTGCTTTTTGATGCCATCGCTTCAAATCACATCAATGCAGGTCTTCTTGAAGGTGAAACACTTCGCACAATCATGCGCATCGGAATCGTGGTCAATCCTGACGCAGGGCTCGGCGGCCGGTTAGGTTTCAAAGGGAGTGATGGACGTGCTGCAGAAGCCCGTGCCGCTGGTGCTGAAGACCGAGCAGGCCCCCGAATGCAACAAACACTTGAAGCGTTGAAAGTCCTCCTTTCGAGTTCGCTTAACCGTTCGAATGTTGAACTCGAATGTTTAGGTTGGAAAGGACGAATGGGGGGCGTTTGGGTGCCTTCAGCAAATGAAAAAATGTTTTTTACAGATATTGGAGAGACACCAGAAGAAACTTCAGTGACTGAGACAAGCCAATTGGTTACGGACCTTGTTGAGGCTGGTGCTGAAGCGATACTCTACGCTGGTGGAGACGGTACTACTCGAGATATCGCAAATACACTTGAGAGCATCAGTAAACAAGCGCAAGAAATCCCACTTATTGGCGTCCCTGGCGGAGTAAAGATGCATTCAGGTTGTTTTGCAACTACCCCAAAAGCTGCTGCTGAAGTTACCTTAGCGTTCTTGATTGGCGATTTACGATGTGCGATTACTGAAGTTATGGATTTGGATGAAGAAATCTATCAGAAAGGCGTGTGGAAAGTCCGAATGTATGGAGAGGCGTGGACACCTTCCAGTCCTCGATTCATGCAAGGTGCAAAGGAACAGGTCGAACGAACAAGTGAATCTGATACCATCGAGGGTCTTGCTAATCATGTTCAAACTCTGCTTCAAGACCAGCCTGATTTGATGGTTATTTGGGGGAGTGGTGGCACATTACGTCGAATGGGAGACTTTTGTGGAGTGGAACTTACTCTACTTGGAATTGATATTCTTGGTCCCGTTGAGAATGGAAAGCGACAACTTTTCAGTGACTTGAATGAACAGCAACTTCTCCAAACGATATCCCATCACGTCGATGAAAATGGTGAGCAGCGACAATGTTTACTGTTACTTTCACCTATGGGAGGGCAAGGATTCCTTATTGGACGAGGAAATCTTCAACTCTCTCCCGATGTATTGCGTATGATCGGGATTGACAATATTCTTGGTGTAGCCACGCCTGCTAAATTGATTGGACTCAATGCTATTCGTATCGATACAGGTGAAATTGAACTGGACCAAGTGTTCCAAGCCAAACGCTTCATCAAAATCTTGCAAGGTTTCAGAACAACCAGACTCATTCGAATTGAAGAGGCGTAATTCACAACTGGCCTGTTGCAGCCTTGAGTAAACCGAGGAACGGCGGGCTTGGGCGGCCAGGACGGCTCTTGAATTCAGGATGGTATTGAACGCCAACATAGTACGGATGTCCTTCAAGTTCAAAGATTTCACAACGTTGACCTGTTTCATCTTTGCCAACAAAAACAAGACCTGCTGATTCAATGATTTCGATCATATCGGGATTGACCTCATATCGATGACGATGACGCTCATCGACTGATTCTCCTTCGCCGTAAAGAGTACGGATTTTACAATCATCAACTTGCCATATGGTCGGGCGACTTCCCAATCGCATGGTCCCACCAAGATGAGTTTTGGAAATTTCTGGCATGAACACCACGGCTGGGTTTTTGCAGTTTTCATCAAACTCTGTTGAATTCGAGTCCTCGAACCCAAGCACATTTCGACAAAACTCAATGGTTGCGACTTGTAATCCGAGACAGATTCCTAAGTAGGGTGTTGAGGATGTTCGGGCATACTCTGCCGCCAAAATCTTGCCTTCAACACCTCGGTCGCCAAAGCCACCGGGTACCAAAACACCAGCAGCTTGCTTGAGTAAATCCCATGCTTGTTTTCGCTCATCCACATTTTCCCAATCGGATTCAAGATGACTTGCTTCAATCCAATCGATGATTAATTTCCGGTCAACTGCCATTGCTGCATGCTGTAAACTCTTGATGACTGAAAGATAAGCATCCGATAAATTCGTGTATTTCCCAACCATGGCAATATGGATCTCTTCGGATAAAGTATCGAGGTGATGAGCCATGATTCTCCATTTTTGGAGTATATCTGTTGCATTGCTATCGACCTTGAGGATATCACACAAACCTTGCTCATGGAGCATCAAAGGAACATGGTAGATGTTAGGTACATCGTGAGTCGACATGACTGCTTCAGGAGATACATGGCAGAATGCTGCAAGTTTTTCTCGTGTTTCATCGTTCAAAGGTGCAGATGAACGACAAACTAAGATGTCAGGAGTGATACCAAGGCCTCGCAATTCTTTGACAGTGTGTTGCGTGGGTTTCGTCTTCTGTTCACCAACAGGGCCCATCACAGGAACCAGTGAAACATGTACGAAAGTGACGTTTTCACGTCCAACACGGAATTGAAATTGGCGAAGAGCCTCGATGTAAGGTGCTGATTCGATATCTCCAACGGTCCCACCCAGTTCGATGATACAAGCATCAGGTGCTTCGTCACTACCATCTGCAGGTCGATGGGCGACCTCTTCCAGCCAGTCTTGGACGGCTCCGGTGATGTGAGGGATGACTTGAACTGTTTTTCCGAGGTAATCACCGCGGCGTTCAGCTTCTATCACTTTTGAGTAAATTTTTCCTGTCGTTACGTTGTTATCTCTTCCGAGGTTGATATCAAGAAATCGCTCATAGTTTCCGAGGTCAAGGTCAACCTCGCCACCGTCATCCAAAACGAAAACTTCGCCGTGTTCAAACGGTGACATTGTTCCAGCATCGCTGTTAAGATAAGGGTCGATTTTCAAAGAAGTGACTCGCAGTCCAGCGCTTTTCAAGAGGACCCCAATGCTACTTGCCGTTACTCCTTTCCCTAATCCAGAAAGGACTCCTCCGCTCACAACAACGTACTTCATGCACATCAACGGGCTTTTAGGCCGTCGCGCCTCCCATATCAACATACCTCTCATACAGATATTTCTAAGCATGACGAAATGAGCGAAGAATCAAAGGGTGGGTGCACTGAAACCAAAGAGAGGGGAAGTATGAGCGAAGTTCCGACAACCATGTTGGCTTGGACCAAAACAGCCGATACTACCGGTGGGTTCAGTCGAATCAAACACACCGTCCCTACGCCGAATGCAGGAGAGGTATTGATCAAAACTCATTCAACTTCGGTGTGCGGTACAGACATCCATATTTGGAAATGGGACCAGTGGAGTCGTGAAAATGTACCTCTTGGAACGATTACTGGTCATGAAACATGTGGAGAAGTTGTCGGATTAGGATCTGGGGTGGACACCCATACAATCGGAGACCTCGTCGCAATTGAATGCCATCTCGCCTGTTGGAATTGCCCTCGGTGTGATGAAGGGAATGCACACATTTGCGAAAACGGCTCAATCTTTGGAGTTCACAAACACGGTGCCTTTGGACCCTATTTTGTGGTTCCCGCAGTCAATGCACGTCACATTCCAAAAGGGCTTGACCCGGGGCATGCTTCAATTCAAGACCCGTTAGGGAATGCAATTCATACGTTAACTGGAGGGCCAATCGAAGGAGCTACAGTTGCCATTCATGGCCTGGGTCCAATTGGATTGTTTGCAGTTAATGCTGCTAAAGCGATGGGTGCAAAGAAAATCATTGCAGTGGATTGGGACAATACCTATCGTATGGAATTGGCAAAAACATTGGGTGCAGACCTTGTCCTCGGAAAAGAAAATGACGTCGTTGCAGAAATCTTAGCTGCGACCGATGGTCGAGGTGTCGACAATTCATGTGAATTTTCAGGCTCGCCGCAAGCATTGGCGAATACTGTCCATAGCACTCGCATGGGCGGTTATGTCAATATCCTCTCCGTGTATGGGAACTCGATGCCAGAAGTTCCAATGAACGAAGTTGTGTTCCGTTATCTCCACATCAAGGGCATCAATGGTCGGAAGATGTGGTCAACTTGGGATACAATGCACGATTTACTTGAACGAGGGCTAATTGATGTCAATGCTGTTCTCACTCACCGAATGTCAATCGATGATTTCGAACAAGCTGTAGAATTAGCAATCTCAGGAAATTGCGGCAAAGTTGTCTTGGATTTTGCTTAAGCGCCAATCCATTTGTAACGTCGTGCGCCTTCATCAACGCCTTCATCACCAATCTCAACTAGAGCAAACTCACTCTTTGGAGTGACAACACTGTCATCTTGCAATCCCTTGTGGAGGTTTTCATAGGTGATATGGTCAATAGCGACTCGGCCACCGAGGCGTTCAAACAAATGCCAGCGAGAAACGACTTCTCTCCAACGAGGACTTACCTTCCCTTCGAACACTTTGGCCTTTGCTCCAGATCCGTAGCCACACAGGCCGAAGAGGGTGTTATCGAGGTTGCTGTTTTCTTCTAAGTCGGATTCAAAGGTGGACATAAGAGCGAGGAAGATTGAGCCCGTGTATTGATTTCCAATCAAACTACTTGCTCTCTGTCCCTTTTCAATTCGGTTCGCATGGAACTCAAGGTATTCTGGAGTTTTTGAAATGGCTCGACGATATCCATCCATTGCTTTCTCCCAAATCTCGATGATCAAGGGGTCTTCTGAGTTATGTTCCGCAGGCATAGGTCCAAGCTGTTCTGCAATAGATTCCCAATAGTCTGTATCTTGACGGTCATGTCGGAAGATATCAGGGAACATTCGCTTCGCTTGGAAAGCATACGGTAAATGCATGATAATACGAGACCATTGCTCTGTGAGACGGATATCGTTTTCATGATTATACCGGCCTTGTTTTTCGGATTTCATAGAGAAGTTGTGGAAGGCTTGTCGAACTGCATCTTGGTAACAGCGATTGGAGTATTGGCCATCGAAAATGGGGTCGTCTCGGTGAACGCTAACTTTCTCTTCACCATGAGCAAAGATACCTAATTTGCGAACTGTTGATTCAGGCAAATGACGAATCATCCTTTCAATGAGACCTTTCTTCATCGTTTGACCGGTTTCTTGAGCAAGTTGCATGACGTTGGTAATCACTGAACGAATACTCACTTCTCGACGAGGTTTGAAAAAATCGTGAACCGGTGTAGTCGAAACTCCAAAACAATCCGGAATCTCAAGAAGGCGTGGGTTTCTACGAACCAATAACGCACCTCCACCAGCACCTTGGGTATATTCACCAGATGATTCCAAAGCATATTTGGCATTGTCAGAGAAAATCACAATTCCTATGCGCTCATCGTGTTCATTTGAGCGGGCAACCCAGTCAAGGGTTGTATGTAATGCATCCACTGCACCAATACAGGCGAAAGTCATGTCGACAACGTCGCAATTTCTGAAGCAATCAGAACCATAGCGCTCTCCATAGCGTTGAGTGAGCATGTCAACAATGTAAGTGGCGGTGGGTTTTGCACCATCCAAAGCAGATTCAGTTCCGAGGTACATACGACCAATCGTGTTTGGGTCAAGCCCATTTCGATCAATGATTTGCATGACCGCCATGGCGCCCATTGTGGCTGTATCTTCATGAACGTCGGGAATCGACATTGCTTCAAGTCCAAGACCTTTGTTTAGCTTTCCGAAATCTGCACCTCGCAATTCTGCGAAATCTCTCATATCCATGTACAAACGAGGGAAGTGGATTGCAATATCGTCGATACCAACGCAGGTTTGACTATCAGTTCCCATCAGTTCGTGTTCTTTTCGACCCCTATTTGAAACAACTCCCCCTTCATCAGGGTAAGGATTACGTTTGGACGCCTATTCCATTTCTGGGACTTCGGCCATTGTTGGATCTTGTCTTGCCCACAACACATCATCGATTCGAAGAATAGAAATGGCTGCTTCGGTTGCGCCAGCGATAGATTGACGAGCAATCAAATAAGGTTCGAGAATGCCTTGTTCGACCATGTTTGCAGGCCTACGGTTCAACAGGTCTAATCCAAGATAATGGGAATCTTCTCCACCGTTGACTTGCGCTGCAACCAATTGTAACAAAGTATCGATTGGGTCCAAACCTGCATTTTCTGCCAAAACTCTAGGGATGACTTCAAGGGCATCTGCAAAGGCTTCTGCACCAAGTTGTTCACGTCCAGGAATCGTTTCTGCAAAGCGACGTAGTCGGCGTGCTAGAGCCACATGTGTTGCACCTCCTCCAGCCATCAGACGAGGGTCTTCTAACATCCGGCATGCAACTCCTAAGGCATCTGCAAAACTTCGCTCAACTTCACCAAGTACTGTTTCTGTGCTTCCACAGGCAATCAGTGTTGCGCCACCTTCTTCAGTTTCAACAATCCAATGTGCCACGCTACCCCATGTCTCGTTTTTACTCGAAATAAAAGCGCCTAAATCAGATGCTTTTGAACGCTTTACTTCCGAGACAAGGGTTGCACCACAGCCTCGGGCAAGAAGATCTAAATCAGACCGTGCGACTCTACGGAAGGCTTGAATTCCCGCTTTAGCAAGAAGAACTCGTGCTTCTTCGTCAATGCCTTCTTTGCAAGCGAGTAACCCTATTCCAAGTTCTTTGAGATGTTCGACTTGTTGTTGGAGCAATTCGACTTCCTTCGCTCGGAAACTTTCGAAAACACCTTGAGAGGTCACATTAATTTTCATATCGTTTTTCATTGAACGGCGTTCAATTCCACCATCGACAAGAAGAACTTTCCCAGCACCTGCCACACGAGGCATGTCTTCATGGATTCGGTTTTTTGCCAAAACTAATCCAGTTACCAACCGTGTATCGGTAATGCTACCACCAGATTGTGGTAATACTTTCACTCGAGTTGGGTCCGCCACAACACCTGTAGGGGTATTCACTTGAATGGCTTCAGCAGCATCAACGGCGAGTTGAGCAAGTAATAATTGCATAGACTGGTGACCTTTACCGGCAAGTGAAGTTTGAGCAGCAAGTAAGCGGTGATGATGTTCAGAATGAAGGGCTAACTCAATAAGAACTTCATGAGCATAGGTCTCAGCCATTCTAAATCCGCGTGCGATGATCGCTGGATGAACATCTTGCGTAACTAAGTGCCAAGCATTTTGCAACATTTCAGCCGACATAAGAACTGTGGAAGTCGTTCCATCTCGAGCGATCTTATCTTGGACTGATGAGGCATTAATCATCATTCGTGCAACGGGATGTTCCACTTTCGCAGATTCGAGGACTGTAACGCCATCGTTGGTCACAAGGGTTCGCCCGTCATCATCAATCAGCAACTTGTCAAGTCCTCGAGGGCCAAGAGTAGAACGTACTGCTCCAGCAAGAGCCATTGCCGCCTGAATGTTGTTCTGAAGAGCACTGCGCCCCGTGGTACGCTCGGTATCCTTGAGAATAGGCGCATCGCTCATAGCACAGCCACCAAACTCTTCGCCATAAGTTCAACGATGAACGAGGTTGACTCAATCTTCGTCATCTTCGACGACTTCAAAGTCTGCATCGACCACATCATCGCCACCGACATCGATATCGCCATCTTCCGATGAACCGTCTTGTTCAGCCATTTCAGCAGCAGCGGCTTCGTAGAGTTTTGCGGAAACTGCATGCATTGCTTCTTCGACTTCCTTGACTTTCGCTTGAATTGCAGCGTCATCGATATCATCGATTTCGAGAGGTTTACCGTCATCATCTTGAACCATCTTTTCCAATGCATCAAGATGTTCCTTTACAGGATCTACATCAGCATCATCGAGTTTGTCTGCTGATTCATCGAGTGTTCGACGAGTTTGATAGACAACTTGGTCTGCCATGTTTCGGAGTTCAACTTTCGCTTTACGCAATTCATCTTCTTCTGCAAACTTTTCTGCTTCACTGATCTTTGCTTGAATTTCATCTTCAGAGAGTGAGGTTTGAGCTTCAATCTTCACCGATTGCTCCTTACCAGTCCCCATATCTTTGGCACTTACATCGACAATTCCGTTGGCATCGATATCGAAGGTAACTTCGATTTGTGGAGTTCCACGAGGCGCTGCTGGAATTCCCATGAGGGTAAATTCTCCAAGTGTTACATTGTCCTTAGCAAAATTTCGTTCTCCTTGAAGAACGTGAATAGTAACTGCAGGTTGGTTATCGCTTGCTGTTGAGTAAATCTCAGAGCGACGAGCAGGGATGGTTGTATTTCGTTCAATCATTGTCGTCATGACACCACCGAGCGTTTCAATTCCGAGCGTAAGAGGTGTGACGTCGAGTAACAAGATGTCAGAAACGCCTTCATCTCCGGAAATGATACCTGCTTGAAGTGCAGCACCCATAGCGACTGCTTCGTCAGGATTGATTCCTTTGTAAGGTGCCTTTCCAGCTTCTTTTTCAACTGCTTCTTGGACTGCAGGTACACGGGTTGAACCACCGACAAGAATGACTTTGTCAACATCGCCTTTCTTGACGCCAGCATCTTTCATTGCTTGACGGGTTGGGCCCATTGTTTTTTCAATCAACTTCGAGACAAGGTCTTCGAATTTCGCACGACTCAAAGTCATATCCATGTGTTCTGGTTGACCGTCACGCATGGTGATGAATGGAAGATTAATCTGAGTTTGTTGAGTACCAGAGAGTTCAATCTTTGCTTTTTCAGCAGCTTCCTTTAGTCGGGACATTGCTTGAACATCTTTTGACAGATCGATACCAGTGTCGCGCTTGAATTCTGCGACCATCCATTGGATGACAAGGTCATCGAAATCATCTCCACCGAGTTTGTTGTTACCCGCTGTGGCTTTGACTTCAATTTGAGGTTGACCATCAACTTGATAAATTTCCAAAACGGATACGTCAAAAGTTCCACCACCCAGGTCGTAAACGAGAATGGTTTGGTCTTCTCCTTTGTCGACACCGTAGGCGAGAGCTGCTGCAGTTGGTTCATTGATGATTCTTAGAACTTCAAGTCCAGCAATACGTCCTGCGTCTTTGGTTGCAGTTCGTTGTGCATCTGTGAAATAGGCAGGGCAGGTAATGACCGCTTGCTTGACTTCATGTCCAAGGTAAGCTTCTGCATCAGCCTTCAACTTTTGAAGGATAAAGGCTGAAATCTCCTGAGGAGTATAATCAACATCGTCGATGGTTGTTTTCCAATCAGTACCCATATGGCGCTTCACTGAAAGCAAAGTTCGGTCGATGTTTGTCACCGCTTGTCGCTTTGCAGTTACGCCAATCATACGTTCACTACCGTCTTTAGCAAAAGCGACAACCGAGGGGGTTGTTCGTGCACCTTCTGCATTCGCAATGACAACGGGTTCACCGTTCTCAATGGTCGCTACACAACTGTTCGTTGTTCCAAGATCTATTCCTATTACTTTGCTCATATGTTCACTTCCTTTTTTCAAAAAATTGGAATTCCGCCGTCGTCATCATCGTCTCGGTCTTCACCAAGGTCGAGATGTACATCGGGGGTCTCCGGTACTTCGTCGGCATCATCGCCTTCGTCTTCGTCGTCGTCGTCACCATCATTGAGTTCAGGTACGGCGGAGCCTTGGGGCGTGAGTTTGAGAGTGACATCGAGAATGCCATTGTTAAGAGACCATTCAACCACTTCATCGCAAGGATGAGGCAATTCAACACGAGCCAACGGAGAAGTTCGCTTTTGTTTCAAAATCTCCAACTGGTGGCCTTCATGGGCGAGTGAAAGTTCAACTTCGGTTTCTTCAACATCTTCTTTGAGAGTGATGTCGATTGTCACCGACATATTCCATCCATCGAGATAGACGTCATCTGCTGGTAACTTGTAGAGGTTATCTGTTAATTCATCAATCTCGGGCATATCGACTTCGATTGGGTTGGCATCGACTTGAACATCGACACCTAAATTTTTCAAAATGTCTTCCATGGATTTTCCTTTTTCAAACATCTTACTCAGTTGTGACAGATCGAAGTTGAAGTTTACATCCCCTTTGGCGATTTTTTCTGCATCGAGGCCAAGGCTTTCGAATTGCGAACGGAATTGCTCCATTAACGCCCGAATCTGCTTTTTATCGAGGTTCATGCCCATATTTCGGAACAATTCAGTGATCTGTTCAATCAATTTTTCTTCGAAATCATCGTTGCCAGTCATCTTTATCC
>CAJJCQ010000067.1 GCA_905182725.1 uncultured Candidatus Poseidoniales archaeon | reverse complement strand
AAACGCTGGAAATAGATGGTGTCGTTGCGGTGGATGGTCACGTCCATCCATTCCGAAACTGCATTGACTGCCGAAACTCCAACTCCGTGGAGCCCTCCTGATACCTTGTAGGAGCTGTTGTCGAATTTCCCGCCGGCGTGGAGTTTAGTCATGATGATTTGAGCTGCTGAGACGCCGTATTCTTCATGGATTCCAACCGGAATTCCTCTGCCGAAATCTTGGACGGAGAGGGAATTGTCAGGGTTGATGATGACTTCGATACTGGCCGTGTGTCCTGCGAGATGCTCGTCAACTGAATTGTCTACGACTTCCCAGATGCAATGGTGGAGGGCTGTTCCGTCGTGCGGGTCGCCGATGTACATTCCGGGGCGCTTCCGAACTGCTTCAAGACCTTCGAGAACTTGGATGCTGGATGCGGTGTAATCGTCTGACAAAATTATTCCTCCATTGGGGTGTGCGAGATGGGTTTTTTATTGTTTCAAAAAGTGTTGGAAAATGGTGTATCTGCTGAGATAATTTTGGGCCGCAGTCCTCTTTTCCCCTACCCTCTTGCCCCTCTACAACTATACCCTGTGTCGAGGGGGTATAAAGGTACTGTAAAACGGATGTCAAACACCCCATTTCATGAGCCCAATTTCCGTACTGAAATTCCCTTTTTTCGAAGGAGATTTACTGCCAAATTGGTGACTGAAAAAAGCCCAGAAACTCCCTCATTACGAACGATTATTCAACACAATACAAGCGAGAGCGTTAAGAAGCGTGCCAAAGTCGCCGAAAGCATGGCCAACCCCAAGATATGCGTATCTCTTGAAGAAACAACCGTGAAAGCAATGGTTGACGAAGCTGCTCGTGCAGGAATTCAAGGCGCTAATATGATCGAAGTTCGTTTCGACCGATTGTACCTCAAAAAGCCTCAAGCAATCATTAGTGAAGACGCAGAAGGCAACCGTGTTTCAACCATGCTCCCTGTCAATGAATGGCCCGTCCTCGACTTTGAAGAAGTCGATGTCGAAAAGTCCATCGCTGCGCTCAAAGAAGCAATCGCTCTCCCCGTCATCTTTTCAGTTCGCGCTGTACGTGATGGTGGCCATTTCTCCGGTGACGAGAAGCAACGACTTGTGATCCTTCAAGCCGCTATTGATTCAGAAGTCAAATGGATTGACCTCGAGTTGGCAATCACAGACAAAGAGCGCAAGGCCCTTGTTAAGTCTGCTAAAGCAGCAAAATGCCAAATCATCGCTTCACAACACAATATGGACGGAACACCAAGTGCTGAAGAAATCGTCACCTTTGTTACTTCAAATGGAGACAGTGGAGATATCGTCAAATTCTGTAGCACACTCAAAGACCATCAAGATGCACTCCAACTCGTCGATGCTGCAAATACATTGAGTGCACAAGATTCAACACCTCCTTACAGCATCATGGCGCTTGGAAATGGTGGAGACTGGACACGTATTCACGCACCAACACTTGGCCAAGATTTGGTCTATGCAACCATGCGAGATGAATTCCGCCTCTCTGACAAGGGCCTTGTGAACGTTCGAGACCTCCAAGATGCTTGGAGACTCCTTGAGTATTGAATTCGAACAGAGCCCTTGTAAACAGGGTTTTTACGGCAACTCTGAATTCGTTTAGGCTTGTCCATCTGGTACTTCTGCAATTGATTGAGGGTTTTGGTGCGCCGCAGGTAGTGGAGTTGGGAGCTGGACAACGTCTTTTGGAGGCATTGTCAATGGAGATTCTGAATTGTGCGAGGGTGGCGTTATCGGCAGAGATGGTGCGTGATATTGCGCAGGTGCGTTGTACTGAGCAGGCGTATCAAGCGAGGGGACAATATGTTGCGGAACTTCAGAGACCAATCCTGCCTTCATGTATTTGGCGTTGAGAATGAACGGGATCGAAAGCGTTCCGAGAAGTACCACCAAGAAAACAAGTGAGACGGTGAAAGGAGGAAGTATGAAACTTCGTTCAGTCGTGATGATCGTCACATCTGCAGCGACAATTGAATTCGGAGCATCTGCATCGCCATCATGAACATTATCCCAAGTATCGATGACGATGTAAAAATCCTGCCATTCCGTACCCGTAAAGAGCGATGAATAGATTTCTGGGCCGTCGAGATTCAAAGCGAAATTCACTTCAGAAGTTTGCTCATATTCATGTGAATCACGATACGACTTCCAACCTAAGAAATTGAAACTCCTCCATTCCGGCGGGATATTCGAAAGCGATTTTTCGATATCCTCGTATCCGTAGTAGTTATCTTCATGAGCAGCCTGATACGATTGGGCATAATTGTCGTATTCTTCAGTGGTGAGAAGATAGACATCTCCTTCGACCGCATTGAGGTTCATATCTTGGAGACGAATACAGACCGTCGTTCGATAATCTGCCGAAAGATTCACTCTCAAAATACCAACGCTATCGTTACCGATGAGCATCGTCGTGTAGTGGTTTTCTTCGAGTGGATCAAGTCGAGGCTTCATCCAATCCCGATACATCCATTCTTCTTCAGGATTCAAAGGATTTTCTGGAGATGTTGGTGTGTCCTGGACCATTTCACCATCATCTTTGTCACCATTCCCCTCACCTTCCTCGTAATCATCATAATACATGTCATCCCAATCATTCCACCAATTACCGTTGTAAAATGGTACCAAGGCCATACGTTGAGCCGTCTCATTCCATTGAATAGGAGAGGTGTCGCCTGCACATGTTTCGGCGGCTTGAGCCTGCATCGAAAGTGGACTTGAAAGCCCCACTAAAAGAATCGGCAAGAGCAGGGTCAATGTAATCGAACCCACTCGTATGTGTGATGACATGGCCTCTCCCCATGTAACGATACCAAAGGAGGTTATACAATCTAGCGGTCAACTTCTTCTACGAAGTGGCCGAATAAATCCACTGTCCTCACTTCTACGTTCATCTTTCGATAAGATTCCGGGGGCAGGAGGTGGAGCGTGATGATCCATGCCGAGCAAACCACCTTGGTTTTCGACATGCTCAACATCAGTATAGGTCTCAGCTGCTTGCTTTGCCTCATCTTCCATCTCAGTTGGTTCCCGCATGACAAGCCAGCCGAGAATTAACGCTACTGCAATGAGGGCAACAAAGGTTGCAAGTTCGGAACCGGCTGAAGTAAGCCAACTTTTCCATTCGTCAACACTGAAATCGGACAAAGAAGGAGGAGCAGACGGCTCAGGACTAACATCGATTTCTTGGTCCATGGAATCGCAGATTCCTACGCTGTCACACACTTCCAAACGGATGGTGTAGGTTCCTGTTTCACTCCAAGTCCCGGTGACTCGTGTTACTGAACCCGGCATTGGTTCAATCCAATCATCTGCAGGATTTCCATTGTTGTCTGCATCAACTTCGATATCTAAATCCCAACGGATTTGTAAGTCGGGACTCAGTGTTTCATCTCGGTCAGAAATCGAACCGTCGTTGATGTTCGTGTCCCGATAGACTGCAAGACCGAGGTCTGATTCAAGATCAGAGATATTGGCTGCGAAGGAGTTCGAATCCGAAACGATAATATCATCTGGGATGAAGATATTGTGAATCACCGGTGGATGGTCAATAACGACGGCGAAGTGGGCTCGGCTCACATCACCGGTGCCAAATGCATCCCGGACCGTAAGTGATACCGAGTATTCTCCTGGAAGCGAATAAGCATGCCAAGGAGTTGCATCATGGTCAAGTGGAGACCCATCGCCGAAATCCCAAGTATATTGCACAAGGCCATTCCAATCAGGTGAATTCGCATCAAATGGAACATACTTTCCTTCAAATGATTGGTCACCGTCACGGGTACCATCAGAATCAAAATACAGCAAATAATTCGGTGCAGAAAAAGTTTGGTCTTGTTCATCAAAGGTTCGAGACCAATCGATATCAGTTAATTCAGGAAGAACACTTGAATCTGTCAATTGTTCTTCATTATACCATGCATCGAGGATCTGAACAGCAATGATTGGCAAAGGGTTAGCAATTTCAACAGTCAATACTCGAGCGGTGCTTTGAGTACCTGCTTCATCGGTCACAACAAGAGTCACCGTGTGAATTCCGGGTTGAGAAAAAGAATGAGTCACTTGAGGACTTGCACCAAAGGATTCATCATCAGAGAAACTCCAATTATAGGTTAAATCGCTTGAATCCCCGACTGTACCGTCTGGATCAAATGAATTCCGCCCATCAAATGTGTAAGGCGTCTCGACTTGACCGTCTTCAACACGGAAATCAATAATCGAAGTCCCAGATGTGGTTGTTTTAACAATAAAATCTGCGACTGGCATTTGATTCAATACGGTGATTGATAAGGTGGCTGTAACAGAACTTCCATCATCATCCATCACGGTCAACTCAGCATTTTTCACCCCAGGTGTATCCCATGAAGGGAGTGGATTCGGATCATTCGAGGTTGTAAGCGTGAACTCATCATCTCGGTCGGTCACTCCACCATCAAGATTGACGCCTTCAGGGAAAAACCAAGCATACGAAACAAGACTACCGTCTGAATCTTTGAACACATCAGGCATTACGATTGCAGTATAGGTAAAGGTGGAGAGATTTTCAGAAAAGATTTGGAACGGAACTCGATTGTTGACATTGACAAGAATATTCTTGACACCAATATTGATGCCATCTGAAACGGTCAGTGTGAGGTTGTACGTGACATTGAGGCCGTTGATATCGCCCCATTCGTGAGGTGCTTCATACATGCCGATTCCACCGTCATTGGTCCCGTCGCCCCAATTCCATTGGAATGACAAATTCTGAGTTGGAACATTGTCGTTGGTCAATGAGGCGGAAAACAGAATCATTTGATTCGTTAGGATCGAGACTTCTTCTTGAATCACAACACCGTTGACCGTGATTAAAGGAATCGGTGGAGAGTTATCGGTAATATTCAATTCAAGAACATCAACATCGGACCAAGAGCCACCTTGGTCTTGAACACGCAATGTAGCGTTGTACTGCCCGATCGTTTGGTACGAACGGTAAGGTGATTTCAATCCGGAGGTTGTCGAATCTCCAAAATTCCAGGCATAGGCGACCGGTGCATCGAGGTAAGGCAGTGAATTATTGTCAAAGGAGAGGCCCCATGCATCAAATCCGTCGCCGGAGAATTGGATGTTTTCCCATGTCTGTGATTGATTCGGAGAAAGCGTTCCGTTTGCTGTTGGTTTCATGTTATTGAGTACTTGAGGGGATGTTGAGAGCGTATCAACGGTCGTGCCAATCATGTCTTGCATTTCCATTTGGAAAGTGTATTGTGAATTGTACGGTGCTGTAAACCAAATACTCTCTTCAGTCGCCGTTCCGCCGCCTGCTGAAACCCGCTTGGTTTGGGTATCGACAACAATTCCATTGCTGTCAAGAACCTTCGTGGTGACATCAAGGTCTTCGAAGAAAGCGTTTGAAAAGACTTCGTAATTGACTTGGGCCGTATCTGGAGAACCGTCGCCATCACGGTCACTCAAGGCAGTAGTATTGAGCGTCAGTGTAGCCGGGGAGGTAATGCGTGCAGCCTCGATATCAACAGTCCCTTGAGGGTACGACGGTCCACACGAGGTGTAATCGCAATCTGCGACCGTACTGGCATACCATGTAATGGCCCACACTTCATTGGTGAGGTTGCCAAAGCCAGGTATGAGTGCTGTAGCGACGTTGTTTTGGAAATTCAAATCAGTTGCAGTCCATAATCCATCGGCGGTGGCTTTTGATACAACCACGCCATCAAACTGACTCACATCTGCAGTCAAACGCATTGTCAGCGGAGCGGGAGATGAAGCACCAGGAGTGAACTGGAATGCTCGAATACCCCAGCCTTCGACAGCATGCCCGGTCGAAGACCATGGGCCTGACCAATCGCTGTTGGTATCTGCTGGCTGAACGCGACAGAAAGAACCTGAAGAGCACGTTGATGTCAAATCAAGGTTAGAAAAGCCGTAGATTCCTTGCGAGGAATCGAGAACTGCAGCAATAGAGAAATTAGCAAAAATTTCCCCCATCGTCCTTCCAAGCATGCCACTCTGACCGCTGACAGGTGATCTTGCTAGATTTTCTACTCCTAAGCCTCCAGTTGCTGAATCTTGAACTAACTGGCGAACTGCAGGGCCGCCACCCAGATGGTCTGCCAAATACATAGTGAATATGAAACCGGCTCCGTAATCGGCAAAGCGTTGATTCCACCATCGGACTGAGATTTCAGAAGCTTCCGTCCATTGATTCAAATGGCTAATGAGCGTAGAATCTGCTCCGAAACAGAGGTAAATCGCTACGTCTGCATTACCTTCATCAATCCAGAGTTTTTCATACGGATCTTGGGCGTTATGCAACAGATGTTCTAACTCGTGGGCCAAGATTGATTTGCCCCATGAAAGAGTAACGTCGGCGTAATCCACAAACAATGCTTCACGTGAATTGGACATGGATGGTGCAAAGTATCCGCCAATATTGTAAGCGCCATCAATATCGTAAATCACGATTTGAACTTGGCAGTTATTATCGACATCAGGTGGAGCAAGTCCACGACCATCTTGGTAATCCTTACCGTAATAGGTCGTCATCGTTGGATAGATTGTTTGGTCCCAAGAGGATGCAAGATTATTCAAAACGGTTGAAGTCAAGGTTCGACCAGATTGTACTAAGAAGGCAACTGTGTTGGTGGTCTTGGCCACATAGGTGTCCACTGAACCACCGGAAGTTGGAACGGTCAATTCATCATTCACAACATGCGCAGTGCACGCACGCCCACCGCTACGGGCTGAAGTTTGTGGCTCATAGGCCATATCGTCAACTCCAGGTCGGCCAGCCTCAATCCACGCTTCTTTCATGAATGAGAAAGCCGAAACAATTGGTTGGTCTTCTTCGAACATCAAGTATTGGTCGCCCATATCCATTTCAAAGTCGGCGATGTCACCGATTACAACACCACCTGCATTGTAAGGCAGTGGCTCGTTTACTTCCTCGGACTCAGCACCAACCGTGAGTAAAAGAGGAGAGATTCCTGAGACGAACAGAAGCGTCACAAGAAGCAAAGCGGTATTGGAGCGTAGTTCCGACATTTAGGGCACCTCATTTATTCGCAAGACTGCTAACATCTACACGACTTGAAATGAGGTATTTAAGAGTGGGTCTATGAGGCTTCATACATGCTCATGCCGGATGAATGCGATTATCGGACATCTCATTCAATGGCAACCGCTGTTCTCGTTATACTTCTTTGCTCTTGCAGTACCTCGTTTATACAACCAGCAGATGCAGTAGAATCGCCCTACGAAGCCGTTCAAATCTGTGAATATGTCGAGCAACTTGAGTTCAACGGCACCTTGGCCAACGAATCTGTGCACTGGCAAACGAGTTTAGGGCCGCGAGTTCCAGGAACGAATGCTTCTGAAGCATTCCGAAA
>CAJJCQ010000066.1 GCA_905182725.1 uncultured Candidatus Poseidoniales archaeon | reverse complement strand
ATGGACATGACTGTTGGATGGACCAGCCTTGAATCCAATTCCACCTACTACGGCTCTGGCGGTATTGTCAGTGACACAGGAACGGATTACACCATCTGTACCGGAGAAGTCTCTTCGTGCGATAAAGGTGAGATGATGTCAGTTGACGGAAGTGAATACTTCGCATGGAAGGATGAAACTAAGATGGCCGCTACATTTGGCCTCATCACTGCAGAATCTCGAATTGGAACCACCGGTGGCTTCCTCACAATGGATGGCGACATGGTCGATCTTTCTGGATATGCAACTGCAGCAATCACATGCGATGGAACTTCAACTTTGAAGGACATCGAAGTCGATGATTGTTCAGCATCTCTTGACCCATTGACACGCCCTATCCAAGCCAAACTCTTGAACACAGGGACTCTTCTCGACGCAGTTCCAGGCGCTTTACCTGTGTACTTTGGTAGTGAAGTAACTCTACAGTCTGAAGCACTCAGTGGTGCAATTATTGCAGGTTCTTCTGAATCCACATTCTGGTTGGACATGCGCCCAATTACCGAGCAACACACCGCACCAAATGCATCCAATTTGCAAGCCGTGTTCTCGATCGAATCAAGTTCCGTTATTGGTGACTCAGATGCTGAAGACCTTGCATCAAAGGTTACGACCAACCAAGAGTCGCTCACCTATTGGACTAACTTCGACGTCCCAACAGATTACTTGGCACCACTTCTTTACATCGGTGCAATTGTCTGTTTGTTGATGGCAACCCGAAAAGACGAGTGAAACATACATTCATCTTACGATGAATTGAGTGCGTGAGCGCTCAAAGTTTCGACGAATCGACGTCTTCATTGACGCGGTGACATTGTGGTCTTGTCGTAACGTGCCCACTGAATTGGTTCTGTCACAATTGAGGGTGCATAAGCACTCAGTAGTGTGAGAATTCCACGCCTTCAATGGCATGGGTGACTTTGTGACCTTGGTCATGAACGTGCCCGATGACTTGTGTGCCGATCATACGCTCGTTCAACCAAGCACAGATTGTTTCAGCGTGCTGCTTTGATACGGCAAGAATCATTCCAGTTCCCATGTTGAAGGTTCGATACATCTCACGAGTCTCGACGCCACCGACTTCTTGTAACCACTCAAATTCTGGGTGAGGGGCTAAAGGCGAACCGATATGCCAGCCGAGAGAGCCATGGAGTCGGAGAAGATTGGAGAGACCACCGCCAGTGACGTGGCAGATAGCACGTATATCCGAAAGGGCGAACTCTGATTCAGTGGTTTCAGCATGCTTCAAAAGGTCAACAATAGGGTCGCAATAAATCCGTGTTGGATTCAAGAACACTTCACCAAGGGTGAATTGTGAATCATCGTTTCCTTCGAAATGCATGACACTGCGGCCAACACTGGCAACATTAAACGGTGCATCATCGGTATATTGATGTCCAGCGTGTTCCATGACACGGCGAACTAAAGAATAGCCATTCGAATGCACTCCCGACGAAGGAAGGCCGATGAGTACATCCCCAGATTCCAAATGTTCACCAGTGATTGCATTGCCTTTCTTGACGTAGCCAAGCGCAGTTCCTGAAAGGTCAAGTTCTGTCACGATACCAGGCAAAGATGCAGTTTCTCCTCCAGCTAAAGTCACTCTTGCCAATCGGCAAGCCTCAGCAAGCGATGCTCCAAGGGCCGCATGAGTTTTAGGGTCGGGTTTTGGCACTGCAACATAATCTACGAAAGCAATTGGTTCAGCTCCAACACACAGTAAATCATTGACGTTCATGGCCATACAATCAATTCCAACACCACCCCATTGTTTGAGTAAAGATGCGATTTGTAATTTACTTCCAACTCCATCGGTAGCAAGAGCGAGTAGGAAATCGCCGAACTCGATTAATCCACCAAAACCACCCGGGAGGTCAACAGGTGCTCCAGGCGTTCCTGCAGGACGGCTAGATGCGCTCAGTGACGCGATAAGAGAGGCGACAGCAGCCCCTTCGAGGTCAATATCGACACCAGCACTCGCATAGTCCATGGGTTCGGCCATACCACCTTCAAAAGAAGGCGTTTGAAGAACTCACCGCCTCGGTAATGTGTTGAAATTATGACAAGACATTGGATAATTTGGCAAAACTTGTGTCCAATCGATAGTCAATTCCTGAATGCGTTCCATCAAATTCTTCCCATAGGTGAGGGACTTCAAGGGCCGTTAAACGTTCAACAAATCTTCGACTTCCATACTGGATGTGGTATTGATCTCTGCTGCCACAGTCGAAGAATAAACACTTCAATTGAGCAAGAGCATGATGTTTGGATTCAATCAGAGTGAGTGGGTCATAGTTCATCCAACGCGACCATGCCTCTTCTTCAACAACTGCCGTCTTTTCATCAAGTGGTAATTTAATGCCGAGAGGATTGTCTTCAGTTGGCGGTTGTGGGTCATAGGAAGCAGCCATTGCACAGATCATCAAGGAATGAAAATCAGGGCCTGAAAGTGACGCAGCATCCCGAATGTGTTGGACATAACCAGCAACGCCACCAAACCGCTGTACGTGAGTTAATGTTTCAGAAAAAGTTGGTAAGAACATTGTTTCAAAACCAACATCGCCTGAGTGACAAGCGATGGCATCCCATGCACCCGGTTGAAGCATGACGTTCATCAAAGCCCCATATCCTCCCGAAGATTTTCCAATTAAACCGAAATTTCCATTGGTCAAATAACGCGATTCAATCGCAGGCTTCAGAGCTTCAGCGAGCCATGTTGACCATTGACCAAGAACGGGCGAATCGACGAATTGATTTCCACCAAGTGAGGTGAAGGTATCAGGCATTACCAAGATAACAGGTTCCATTTCTCCAGACTTTACCAATCGTTCATGGCGTTGAGGCAATGTTTCGCCGAACGCTTTCCAACCTGCTCGAGCAGGGCCGGAGGATGTAAATGGAGCCAAATAAATCAAGACCGGTAGTGCTTTTCCTTGTTCCATCATTTCGACACCTTCTGGTGAGATGTGGGTGAGGATTTCGCGTTCAGTCGGGTCGCCTAATCTGTTTTCTAAAAGTGAAGAGTCAATCACCCAACGTTGAAAACGACCATTGGTAGGGGCAAACGCATGCTTCGGCATGGTTCAAGCGACAGTCTCCTTCCTCATCTTATCTGCGGTTGTGGCCCTTTGGCAGTGGACATGAATTTCCAGTGTAAACGATGACCGTCATACGACTTCTCCTCCAGTGGAAATAAGGGGGTAGGGTTTTCGCGAGGCTATGGCTAAATACGGTAGGCAATAATGTTTGGAAGTCGGGACCCAATCCCGCGATTCATAGGTGACCAAAATGCTTCAAGAATTCGACCTTCCTGCACGCTGGACTTCTTTGATCCAAGACCACTTTGCTGAATCAGTCCACAATCTTGCGCAAATGTGGCCAGATGAACAATCGCTCGAAGTTTCATATCGAGTCATTGAAGGCTTTGACCACGAATTCGCACACGATATCGTCCAACACCCAGAACTCCATTTTCATGCATCAAACCAAGCCCTACGCCAATTCCTAATGGATGCAGGCCACACCACGATGTATCCCTTTGTTCGAATCATTCACCTTCCCGTTGACCAAGTTCGAACCGTCTCTCAATTGCGAGCTGACGATATAGGAATAATGCTCGCCATTGATGCTGTAACGACTAAAATTTCTGGAGTTCGTCCTCGAATTTATGCAGCGACCTTCGAGTGTGTTGCGTGTGGCCATTCCATGGTCATCAATCAACCCAATGAACAAGAACTGATTGAACCGATTGAATGTCAACAATTGGATGGTGGATGCGGTAGGGCAAAACGTCAAACCCGTTTCGAGTTGAATCAGAAAGATTCAATCCTCATCAATTCGCAATTTATGGAATTACAAGAATTGCCTGAGCAAATGAAAGGTGGAATTCAGCCAGAACGAATTACCTGTATTGCAGAACATGATCTGGCCGGTAAACTCAATCCCGGAGACCGTGTCAAAGCCAACGGAGTTTTGTTCATCCGTTCACAAAGAAAAGGCGGAAAAGACACTCCTGTGTTCGATATATTCCTTCGTATTCATTCAATTGAACGGCAAAACATACCTCTCGAAGAAATTGTCATCACCGAGGATGAAGAATTAGAAATCAAAGAATTAGCACGCCGACCGGATATTTTCGAACTTTTCACCAACAGTATTGCTCCTTCGATTTTTGGAATGGACTATGTAAAACAGTCCTTGGCGTTACAACTGTTTGGTGGTGTCGCCCGACTCAATTCCGATGGAACTCGAAATCGTGGTGATATCCATATTTTACTCATGGGTGACCCTGGGGTGGCGAAATCTCAATTGCTCAATTACATGTCAACGATTTCACCACGTGGTCGATTTACTTCGGGGCAATCAGCCTCTGCTGCAGGTTTGACAGCAGCTGCAGTTCAGGACCCTGCTGCAGATGGACGATGGACTTTGGAGGCTGGGGCATTGGTTCTTGCCGACCTTGGATTAGCCGCTATTGACGAATTCGACAAAATGAATGAAGGCGATCGTTCGAGTATGCACGAGGCAATGGAGCAACAGAAGATTTCGATATCCAAAGCCGGAATCAACGCCAGCCTGCGCACTCGGTGCGCTGTTTTGGCTGCTGCTAACCCAAAGAACGGTCGTTTTGAGGATGTGTCTGAAGTTCCATTCACCGCTCAAATAAACCTCGCTCCGCCATTGGTTTCACGATTCGATATCATTTGGCTGTTGACCGACAAGTCCGATATGGAAAAGGATGCAAAGATTGCCCACCACATCATCAGCAATCGTTTGCAGGGTATCAGTGAATTATTGGTTAATGAAGGCAGTGCACCGGACCCGACCAAGACATCATCTCGTTCAGGTGTAGAACAGAATATTGAGCACGGGGAAGTACTTTCTCGCGATTTGATTCGAAAATACATTGCATATTCCAAGCGAACTGTTCACCCACATCTCGAACAAAAGGCGCGTGATGCGATTGTCAATTTTTACGTCGAAACTCGAAAACAGATCGGTGATTCAAACGACAGCGTTGCTATTACAGCCCGTTCACTTGAGGCTTTAGCTCGTTTAGCAGAGGCCAGCGCTCGTATCCGTTTATCCCAAGTCGCTACTCTTGAAGATGCGGAAAGGGCAGTTCGAATGACTAAATTTTGGCGAGAAGAACTCATGGGTGGAAATTTCGATGAAACCACTCTTGTAACCGGTAAGAAAGGAACCGTTCGTAACCGAGAGAAAGCGATTATGGAAATTGTCGCTTCCTTGGCAGCAAATGGCGGCGGAATTGCTCAATTGCTGGAAGTCTTCAATGAAGCAGAACGATACGACATCGACCGAGCAACTGCAGAAGACGTTATTGACAAACTCTGTCAACATGGACGAATGCTTCGACCATCTGGTTACGATACTTTACAAATTGCTTGAATGTGAAGGGTTGTAGTCTTGAAGGATGAACGACTCCGGCATAATATGGCCGACCCAATTCGCACTGAGCCAATCGGCGATGTCGAGGATGCCACTGCACTTGAACCGTCACAACTGGGCTTCATGTGCGGCATTGAAGTTCACCAACAACTGGCTACAGGCAAACTCCATTCTCGCCAACCTGGCGTTCTTTACGACGTTACTATCGATACCGTCCCTGAACAGTGGAACCGTTACCAGCGTCGATTAAGAGCGGCTCGTGGTGAAGGGGGAGCAATCGATATTGCTGCTCGATTTGAATCACGACGCAACCGTTCTTTTATCTATGTCCAATCTCCAAACTCTGGTTTGATTGAACTGGATGAACAACCTCCTCTTCCGCTCGATAAAGAGGCAGTTTCGATTGCATTAACGGTCTCTGCACTCCTTGAGGCAAAGCCAGTATCTCTGCTTCAAACGATGAGAAAAACAGTCGTCGATGGTTCGAATACCAGCGGATTCCAACGCACTTCTTTAGTTTCAACCGACGGTGTTCTTCAAACTGAAACCGGACCAGTTGGCGTAGATGTGTTGTGTTTAGAAGAAGACAGTGCGCGTAAACTTGATACAATTTCAACAGGTGACGGGGAACAAGTCATCTACAATTTAGACCGTTTAGGTTTACCATTGATCGAGATTGCCACAGCACCTGATGTCCAGACTCCAGAGCATGCAAAAGAAACTTCGATGGCACTCGGTAGATGCTTGCGCCAGACACGTCAAGTTCGCAGAGGACTTGGTAGCATCCGTCAAGATCTCAATGTTTCTTTGGCTTGTGGCGACCGTGTCGAAATCAAAGGCTGTCAAGATTTATCTTGGATTCCTCGAATCATTCGCCTTGAAATGGCTCGTCAATTACATTTCTACCGGCTCGCGAATGAATTGCGCTCTCATCTTTCCTTGTCCCCACTTCCTCCTGACCGTAGAAGTGACGATGCAAGTCTTGAAAGTGAAGTTGCACAGGCAGTCGAGTCGTATCTTCCTCTCGTCTTGGCCGATGTGAGTGAATGTTTTACTTCATGCGAATCAAAAATGGTTCAAACGGGTTTGAAGCAAGGTTCCACTATGCTTGCACTGCCACTCCCGGGCCTTGCTGGAAAGTTTGGCAGCAAATCTTTAGATAAAGAAGGGGCTCAAATGCCTCGTCTTGGTCGAGAATTAGCAGGAGCTGCAAAACTTGCAGGAGTTAAAGGTGTATTCCATTCTGATGAATTACCTGCATATGGGATTGAAGTGGCACACGTAGATGCAGTTCGAACCCACCTCTCACTTGAGTCAAGTGATGGTTTCATCCTGTGCTTAGCCCCTCAATGGCAGGCTGAATTGGCACTTGAAAGTGTACTGTCTCGAGCGCGCATGGCATGGCACCGAATCGCACAAGAAGTTCGAAACGTTGTGGTCAAGAAAGGTGCACCAGAAGACGGCACAACCACGCCTATGCGTCCCTTGCCCGGTGGCGCTCGTATGTATCCGGAGACCGATGTACCCGTTTTCATTCTCAGCAAGGAACGATGGCAAGAAACACTTGACTCTCTGCCGATGACGGACAATGAACGTCAAGAGCGAATTTCTGATTACGATATTTCTGATGACCAAGCAAGTCAATTATTGGCAAGAGAGCTGGATGATGTTTTCGTTGAATATGCTTCTCAATTGCCTCACAAAGGCTGGGCAAGTGTACTCATGGAAAACGATACAGTAAACCCAGAAACCTGTGCCAACGTCATGGCTGTTAAGGAAGCAGGCCTCATTACTCGAGAGTCAATGAATGAAATTATTGAGCATTTCAAAGATTTGAATCCAACGAGCGAACAAATCGCTGAGTATGGTGAAGCACATGGCTTCAAACCCGCCGATGAAGGAGATTTGGGAGCGGTCATTGAAGGCATTGTCGCTGAACGGGCAGACTTTGTCAAAGAGCGTGGCATGGCTGCCATGGGTCCTTTGATGGGCGTTGTTATGCAGGCAGTTGGTGCTGCTGACGGTAAAGTCGTCAGTGCTCTTCTGCGACAAGCGATCCAGAAAATTTCGGAGTGATTATCGTGTTCCGACGCTTGATGGCGTTACTGTTTGCCAGCCTTTTTGTTGTACCTGTAATCCTTGCTCAGGCTTCCTCAACACCTTGGGATGAAACACATTCATTTTCATGGGAATATGATTTTGAAACGGGATATATATCGACATCTCCTTTGTTCACTGGTGAACAACTTCTCGTCCGAACTTCTGGACATGCTGAACCTTCAGTGACGGCTTTTGACTTATCGGGGACTAAAATTTGGGGCCATACAAACCCCGCCTCAACCAATAATGACATGTCCCCACTCCTCCATGTTGAAGCAGGTCAAGGCGAATGTGGCTCATGGCCTGAGATGGTTTTGGTTGGATGGACCAACGGTCTTGTTGAAGCTCTCAACCCTTCTGATGGTGAACTTCTTTGGTCGACTCAATCCGAAGTTGCCGGATGGGGGGTAACTGGGCAATTCGCACTGGATGAGGAGTTTGTTATGATTCCAACCCGGAAAGGTATTGGCCAATATTGCCTTGCCGATGGTCAACAACAATGGTGGACTGAAACCGGATTGGGTTGGAGAAATGGAGTTGCTGTTGATGAAACAGGATATTTCATCGGTGATGAAGCCGGTCAACTTTGGCATATTAATCGAACAGGTAACGCAACTTCTTACGCTCTCCAACTCGGCAAAATACGCCATGCTCCTTTGTTTACCGATGCCGGTATACTCATTCATGCACAGTCAGATACAAGCAGCACCATCGGTATTTTCAACCCGACAGACGCTACACTTACACAGCAAATTCCAGCAGGCCCTTCCCCGGCAACCCCGGTTCAACAAGACGAATACATCGTAACAGGAGATTCTTCCAATATGCGAATACTCCATTGCACAAATGCCTGTGTCGTTCTCGATGAGATCCCCTTTCACACGAATGGTGAAATCGGTTGGTTTGACAATGGTCAGATTTTTGCACCATCCAATCTCCCAGATTCGAACTGGGGATTCTTTACTTTTGATGGACAAGATAACTTGACGTATTCACCCATTGAAGTGGGTTTACATGGCTATGGTACTGCTGCACCAATCCAGTTTTCAGACGGGGTGGCTACTTTCACTGCATTCGGAAACGATCAAGGAATTCTACGAGTCTACAGTGATCTTGAGGAGAGTGGAACAGTTCCTGCTACCAACTTTGATTGGGGTGAGCAAATGCTTATCTTTGGGATGTTTGTCTTATTGGGCTCCTCAAGTGCTCTTCTGTTAAGTGGTAAAAGAGAATGGTTTTTACGAACTTCGAGTTTGTTTGTGCTTGTCATTGTAGTGCTCATCCTACCGGATTTATCCTCGCAATGGTCGAAAGTTTTTGACGAACAATTCCCAGAACAAGCATCGCCTGAGGAATGGAACGAACAGTGGCCCGACGCATGGCTCGGTACACAAATTGTCATCTTTGAGATGGATGGTGAAGAGCATTCGTTTGGAGGCTTCGTTGGCCATACCGATGTGTTATCATTGACGCAAGTAGCTTGTAAAGAATTAGATTTCGAATTTTCTGGCGAATCGACAGAACTGGGATGGTATGTTGAATCAATCAACGGTATCGAAGGGAAAGGCTGGGAATTCTCAGTCGATGGCGCAAAAGGCATCATCTCCGTCGACCAATCAGCGGCCTACAGCACTTCAATAGTCCGTTGGACTCCTGTATAACTTAGGTAAGCCTCAAATCATCCACCCTCTTGGGTCGAAACATGTTCCAAGCAATGGGCGTACACGGCCCCACTCTCTCCCCTCTTACGAGTGTGTTACTGGATGTTGTTTTGCTTGGCTGCGCCTTTTGGTTATTGGCCAAGCCAACCAAGCGACCAATTTTCGATTCATTGTTCATGGTGACTTTGGTTCTTTCAGTCTCTTTCATTCGAGTGGTCATGCAACCATTTCCGAATGTTCAACCTGTTACTGTTGCAGCACTTTTGGTAGGGGCGCAATTGGGTGCCCGCCGCGGTGCTGCATTTGCAGTCCTTGTCGCAATGATTTCTAATTTCTTCATGGGTGACGGTTGGTGGACTGTTTTCCAAGCAGCAGGATGGGCAAGTATTGCAATTGCCGGATCTCGGTTGTCCCTTGTAACCTCGACCGGACTCAATCTTGGCCGAGCATGTATGGCGTCAATTATCGCTGCATTTTGGTTTGATTTCATCGTCTCATTTTCTATCCTCGATGGCACCATCGGTTTTACTGAATTCATCGTGTATCTCGGGCACGGCCTACCGTTTGATTTCCTTCACATGATTGGAAATTTGACCTTTGTCCTTTGGATGGGTAGCTGGTTTACTCAACTTCTTGAGGAAGACCCAAGTCTTGAGGAAATCGAATTTACGGTGGTGAATGGCCATGGTATCGACGGTTGATGAACCATCGATGGTTTTCATCGCACGGCATGATTTGAAAATGTCAGCAGGTAAACTCGCTGTTCAATGTTCTCACGCTGCAGTTTCTTGTACCCTGAACGCTCGCAAAACACACGCCCGTCTTGTTGAACGATGGAGAAATGCTGGTGCCCGAAAGATTTGCTTACGTGCTGATGATTTAGCAACCTTACAACGCCTCGCAGGACAAGCCCAAGCAGCCGGTCTTGTCACGCATTTAGTGAAAGATGCTGGCCATACCGAAGTTCCACCAGGGACTGTTACGGTACTGGGCATTGGACCTGCTCCCCGCCGAGCGATTGATGCACTTGTATCAGAATTGAAACCATACTAGGTGGTCGCATGGGTCTCCGTTCTTTCTTACATCGTATCACTGCCCCTCCACTCTCTGGAGAACAAATGAACGAACCGTGTAAAATGGTCTGCGTTGTGAATCAAAGTTTGAAAATGGGTAAAGGAAAGATTGCCGCTCAAGTCGGCCATGGGGCAGTCATGGCAACGATGAAAGCAGGTGTAGAAAGGCCAGCTCATCTCGAGCAATGGTTCACAACAGGTCAAAAGAAAGTTTGCCTTAAAGGGCGAGATGCGGAACATCTTCTCGAACTCGAACAGCAAGCAAAAGCAGCCGGGATCTTGACAACATTCGTCCATGACGCAGGACATACTCAAATCCCGAGTGGCTCGCTTACAGTATTGGCACTTGGCCCCGAAATTGAAGCAACCTTGGAAGAGATTACTGGTGAATTGAAACTGCTCTAAGACCACTCCATCGAATTGATGAAGAGAGTCGCTCTGCGAGTGCTATGCGTGACTATCCTTCTGACCGCGTTGACCTTCGTTCCGATACGGTAACTCAACCGACACCGCCGATGCGTGAAGCGATGAACCGAGCTGTTGTAGGCGACGATGTTCTTGGCGATGACCCGACGGTCACAGAATTAGAACAACGCCTTGCGGCTTTATGCGGCAAAGAGGCCGGGCTGTTCGTACCTTCAGGTACAATGTCGAATGCCATTGCACTTCGTGCCCATACCTCTCCGGGTGACGAAATAATCACGGCCAAAAACAGTCATATCTATCTCTACGAAGGAGGTGGTTATGCTGCATTATGTGGCGCATCCATCGCTCTAGTGGATGTTCATGGGGGATTGATGCGAGTTGAAGATGTTGAACAAGCAATTCGAAAACAAGCGGGTTCTCTTTCCCACTATCCTGACGGCTCACTCGTCTGTGTTGAAAATACTTCGAACAGGGGCGGAGGGGCTTGCTATCCACAAGAAACACTTGATGCGATTGCTGCTCTGGCTAAAGAAAATGACTGTGCTACTCACATGGATGGTGCCAGAATCTTCAACGCTGCTGTTGCTACAAACACTCCAGTCGCTCGCATGGTCAGGGATTATGATTCAATTTCTATTTGTTTTTCCAAAGGGTTAGGGGCGCCAGTCGGTTCGGTTCTGATCGGTTCTACAGCCTTTATTGCACGTGCTCATCGTTGGAGAAAGATGTTCGGTGGCGGTATGCGCCAAGCCGGGTTCCTTGCAGCAGCATGTTTGTACGCACTTGACAATAATATTGACCGTCTTGAAGAAGACCATCGCAGAAC